>JAHDDJ010000040.1 GCA_020629385.1 Erythrobacter sp. | reverse complement strand
ATGCGTGAAGCAGCGGAACGTGGCGGCATCAAGCTGCTCGAACCGGTGATGAAGGTTGAAGTTGTGACACCCGAAGATTACCTCGGTGATGTTATCGGCGATCTCAATTCTCGCCGTGGTCAGATTCAGGGCACAGACAGCCGCGGTAACGCCCAGGCAGTCGAAGCTTTCGTACCTCTGGCCAACATGTTCGGTTACGTGAATGAGCTGCGTTCATTCAGTCAGGGCCGTGCCAACTACTCCATGCAGTTCAGTCATTATGACGAAGTTCCGCAGGCAGTTGCGCAAGAGGTTAAGGAGAAGCTTGCTTAAGGGCGAGCGAGTGTCTAAGGGCGGCGCCTGTCTTGGCGGGTGCCGCCGATTCCAGAAATTGTTTTAGTCATAGACTTAGAGGTTATTGAAAATGGCGAAGGAAAAATTTGAGCGGAATAAGCCGCACGTAAACGTCGGCACCATTGGCCACGTTGACCACGGCAAAACTACACTGACTGCAGCGATCACTAAGGTCCTGGGTTCGGCTGTTGATTTCGCAAACATCGACAAAGCTCCTGAAGAGCGCGAGCGTGGCATCACCATCTCGACCGCTCACGTTGAGTATGAAACAGACGCGCGTCACTACGCACACGTCGACTGCCCAGGCCACGCTGACTATGTTAAGAACATGATCACCGGTGCTGCGCAGATGGACGGCGCTATTCTGGTTGTGAACGCAGCTGATGGCCCGATGCCACAGACTCGCGAGCACATCCTGCTTGCCCGTCAGGTCGGCGTTCCTGCTCTGGTTGTTTACATGAACAAGGTTGACCAGGTCGACGACGAAGAAATCCTCGAGTTGGTTGAGCTGGAAGTTCGTGAACTCCTCAGCGAATACGGCTTCGACGGCGATAACATCGCTATCGTAAAGGGCTCGGCTCTGGCTGCTCTTGAAGGCCGTGATCCTGAAATCGGTGAAAACTCGATCAAGGAACTGATGGACGCTGTTGACGCAAACATCCCGCAGCCCGACCGTCCGGTTGATAAAGACTTCCTGATGCCGATCGAAGACGTGTTCTCGATCTCGGGTCGTGGTACGGTTGTTACCGGCCGTGTCGAAACCGGCGTTGTAAACGTTGGCGACGAAGTTGAAATCGTTGGTATCCGTGAAACCGGCAAGACCACTGTGACCGGCGTTGAAATGTTCCGTAAGCTGCTTGACCGCGGTGAAGCTGGTGACAACATCGGTGCTCTGGTTCGCGGTATCGGCCGTGAAGACGTTGAGCGTGGTCAGGTTCTGGCGAAACCAGGTTCGGTTAACCCGCACACTGAATTCTCGGCAGAAGTTTACGTCCTTTCGAAGGACGAGGGTGGCCGTCACACGCCATTCTTCGCGAACTACCGTCCGCAGTTCTACTTCCGTACAACTGACGTCACCGGTGAAGTTATCCTGCCTGAAGGCACCGAAATGGTCATGCCTGGCGATAACGTAACCATCGACGTGAAGCTGATCGCTCCGATCGCTATGGATCAGGGTCTCCGCTTCGCGATCCGCGAAGGCGGTCGTACCGTTGGTTCGGGCGTTGTTGGCACGATCAAAGCCTAACGCAGGTTAGAAACACAAGCGCCCGGCAGCCGGTTTGGTTGCCGGGCGTTTTGTTTCTGCAACCCGTTTCCGGAACGTATCGCGCAATTGGCTGTGCTAATTCGCGATACGGGGTTGCATCGAAGGGGTGTTCCCCATATAGGGCGCCTCAACGAACGAGATTCGTCTCACATTCGGAAATAGTTTTGATCAGTTGCCATGCTCTCCTTCGGAGACGGGAGAGGGCAGGTAGCTGTTTTTTGTTATTTGCTCTTTCTCATTGGTAGTTGGACATGGAAGCTCAGAATATTCGCATTCGCCTGAAGGCGTTTGATCACCGCGTACTCGACCAGGCAACTGGCGAAATCGCAGAAACCGCTCGCCGTACTGGCGCGCTCATTCGTGGCCCCATTCCGATGCCGACGAGAATTGAGAAGTTTACCGTGAACCGCGGCCCGCACATCGACAAGAAGTCGCGCGAGCAGTTCGAGGTACGCACTTACAAGCGGCTGCTCGACATCGTTCAGCCCAACGCCCAGACCGTAGACGCGCTTATGAAGCTCGATCTTGCTGCTGGCGTTAACGTGGAAATTAAGCTCGCTTAATTCTGCGGCTCCGGCGCAAGTCGGGGTGAAGACAATAGGAATACCGCCGGACGGCTCTTGTTTGAGAGTTAGGCCGGGTCTGCGTTCCCCGTCTCGCAAACCCAAGCAATTGGGTGCGCACTCAGCCCGGACGGGGCTACGCATCACAAAATGGGCTGGCACGCACCTAGGGATGGGCCTTAGGTGCCTCTGTGTTAGGAGTTTTGACGATGCGCACTGGCGTGATCGCAAAGAAGGTTGGGATGACCCGCCTGTTTCAGGAGGATGGACGTCACGTTCCCGTGACTGTTCTTGCTCTTGAAGATTGCCAAGTCGTTTCGCACCGCACCGCTGAACGTGACGGATATTCCGCGCTTCAGGTGGGTTCGGGCGAAGCCAAACAAAAGAATGTAGCCAAGCCACAGCGTGAGCACTTCGCGAAAGCCGAAGTTCCGCTGAAGCGTAAGGTTGCAGAATTCCGCGTTGATAATGACGAGGGTCTGCTGCCTGTCGGTGCCACCATTTCTGCAGACCACTTCATTGCTGGCCAGAAAGTGGACATCACCGGTCACACGCAGGGTAAAGGCTTTGCCGGTGCCATGAAGCGTTGGGGCTTCGGTGGTCTGCGCGCAACGCACGGTGTGTCTATCTCGCACCGTTCGCACGGTTCGACGGGTAACCGTCAGGATCCGGGCCGCGTGTTCAAGGGCAAGAAGATGGCCGGCCACATGGGCGACCGTCAGCGCACCCAGCAAAATCTCGAAATCGTTCGCACTGACGCCGATCGCGGTCTTCTTTTCGTCAAGGGCTCCGTCCCTGGCCACAAGAACGCTTGGCTCGTTGTGCGCGATGCAGTGAAGCTGCCTCTTCCTGAAGGCGTCCCGTTCCCGGGTGCCGTCATCGAGAAGAATGCTCCGAAGCCTGAAGCTAAGGATGCGGCGCCAGCTGCTGAAGAAACCAACACCGTTGAAGGCGCAGAAGCGACCGGCGACGAAGGTAAGGAGGGCTGATCCAGTGAAGGTGAAGGTCCAGAAAATCGACGGCGGTAAGGCGTCTGGCGATCTTGAGCTCAACAAAGCCGTATTCGGCGTTGAGCCACGCGCTGACATCCTGCACCGCGTCGTCACATGGCAGTTGGAAAACCGCCGTGCGACAGCACGTCCTACCCGTGAGCGTTCCGATGTGAACCGCACTGGTAAGAAATTCGGTAAGCAGAAGGGTGGCGGTGTTGCCCGTCACGGTGACCGCGCAGCCCCGATCTTTATCGGTGGTGGTAAGGCTCACGGTGCCCGCAAGCGTGATTTCGAGCAGTCGCTCAACAAGAAAATCCGCGCGCTTGGCCTGAAAATGGCTCTGTCGAGCAAGGCGAAAGACGGCCTCGTGGTTGTTGACAGCCTCAAGCTCAAAGATGCCAAGACACAGGCTCTCAAGGGTCACTTCGACAAGCACGGTTTCACCGGTAAGATCCTCGTGATCGACGGCGAGCAGGTCGAAGACGGTTTCCGCAAGGCAGCCGGCAACCTTCCGGGTGTCAATGTGCTCCCGGCGCAGGGTGCCAATGTCTATGACATTTTGAACCACGACACGCTGATCCTGACCAAGGATGCTGTCGAAAAGCTGGAGGCGCGCTTCAATGGCTAAGAAGCAAGAAATCGACGCGCGTCACTATGACGTTATCCTCGCTCCTCACATCACCGAGAAGTCGACTCTGCTGTCTGAAAACGACGCGGTTGTCTTCAAGGTAGCGAATGATGCCACCAAGCCGCAGATCAAGGAAGCGGTTGAGGCTCTGTTCGACGTGAAGGTCAAGGGTGTGAACACCGTTGTCCAGAAGGGCAAAGTCAAGCGCTGGAAGGGTAAGCCCTACAAGCGCAGCGACTTCAAAAAAGCAATCGTAACACTGGCTGACGGCGGTTCTATCGACGTCACTAGCGGTCTCTGAGGCGTAGAGAAGAACTATGGCACTCAAGAATTATAAACCAACAAGCCCCGCCCGTCGCGGCTTGATCCTCGTCGACAAATCCGGCCTGTTTAAAGGCAAGCCGGTAAAGTCGCTGACAGAGGGCAAGCGCAAGACCGGTGGACGCAACAATAAAGGTCATGTCACCTCGCGTGGCATTGGCGGCGGACACAAGCAGAAATACCGCTTCATCGACTTCAAACGTCGTAAGTGGGATATGGAAGCGACTGTCGAGCGGATCGAATATGATCCCAACCGTACGGCTTTCATTGCGCTGTTGAAATACACCGATGGCGAGCAGGCTTATATCATTTGCCCGCAGCGTCTGGCTGTAGGTGACACTGTTGTCGCTGGCGAGAAAACCGATACCAAGCCTGGCAACGCCATGCTTCTCGGCCAGATGCCGGTCGGCACCATTTGCCACAATGTGGAAATGAAGCCGGGCAAGGGCGGTCAGATCGCCCGTTCGGCAGGTACGTATGTCCAGCTCGTCGGTCGTGACCGCGGCATGGTCATCGTTCGCCTGAACTCGGGCGAACAGCGTTACCTGCGCAGCGATTGCATGGGTACGGTTGGCGCGGTTTCGAACCCCGACAACCAGAACCAGAACCTGGGTAAAGCCGGTCGTCGCCGCTGGATGGGCATCAAGCCGCTGACACGCGGTGTTGCGAAGAACCCGGTCGATCACCCCCACGGTGGTGGTGAGGGCCGTACTTCGGGTGGTCGCCATCCGGTTACGCCATGGGGCAAGCCTACCAAGGGTGCCCGCACTCGCAAGAACAAGCAGACGGATAAGATGATCATCCGTTCGCGTCACGCCAAGAAGAAGAGGTAACCCCGATGGCTCGTTCCGTCTGGAAAGGTCCGTTCGTAGACCTCCACCTGCTGAAAAAGGCAGAAGATGCACAGGAAAACAGTTCCAACAAGCCGATCAAAACCTGGTCGCGCCGTTCTACTGTCCTGCCGCAATTCGTTGGCCTGACGTTCAACGTCTATAATGGTCAGAAGTTTATTCCCGTGTCCGTCAATGAGGACATGGTCGGTCACAAGCTCGGTGAATTTGCGCCAACCCGCAACTTCCCCGGTCACGCTGCCGACAAGAAGGGTAAGCGATAATGGGTAAGGCAAAATCTCCCCGCCGTGTTGGCGATAACGAGGCTCTTGCTGTTGGCACCACCATCCGTGGTTCGGCCCAGAAGCTTAATCTCGTTGCCCAGCTGATCCGTGGCAAGAAAGTTGAAGATGCGTTGAACATCCTCACTTTCTCGAAGAAAGCCATGGCTCGCGACGCATCGAAGGTTCTGGCTTCTGCTGTTGCCAATGCCGAGAACAATCATGATCTCGACGTCGATTCGCTGATCGTTGCCGAGGCAAGCGTCGGCAAGTCGATCACGATGAAGCGCTTCCACACACGTGGCCGCGGTAAGTCGACCCGGATCCTGAAGCCGTTCAGCCGCCTGCGCATCGTCGTGCGTGAACACGAAGAAGAGGAAGCGTAAGCCATGGGTCAGAAGAGTAATCCAATCGGCCTGCGTCTGCAGATCAACCGTACCTGGGACAGCCGCTGGTACGCCGAAGGGCGTGACTACGCACAGCTGCTCAAGGAAGACATCGAAATCCGCAAATACATCATGGACACGGTGCCTCAGGCAGCGATTTCCAAGGTGGTTATCGAGCGTCCGGCCAAACTGTGCCGCGTTTCGATCTATGCAGCCCGTCCCGGTGTGATCATCGGCAAGAAGGGTGCAGACATCGAGAAGCTGCGTTCGAAGCTTGCGACAATGACTGACAGCGAAGTGAAGCTGAACATCGTTGAAATCCGTAAGCCGGAAATCGATGCCAAGCTTGTTGCGCAAGGCATTGCCGACCAGCTGATCCGCCGCGTTGCTTTCCGCCGCGCCATGAAGCGTGCCGTTCAATCGGCGCTGCGTCTGGGTGCTGAAGGCATCAAGATTGTCTGCGGTGGCCGTCTCGGCGGCGCAGAGATCGCACGTGTTGAATGGTACCGCGAAGGCCGCGTTCCGCTCCACACATTGCGCGCAAACGTAGATTATGCCGAAGCCGAAGCGCTGACCGCATATGGTATCATCGGCATCAAGTGCTGGATCTTCAAAGGCGAGATCCTGGCGCATGACCCGACCGCACAAGACCGACTGATGATGGAAGCTCAGACTTCCGGCGTCCGTCCGGCCCGCTGATAGAATTCGAGAGTAAGCACCATGCTGCAACCGAAAAAACATAAATATCGCAAAGCGTTCAAGGGCAAGATCCACGGCAACGCGAAGGGCGGCACTACGCTGAACTTCGGTTCCTATGGTCTCAAGGCACTTGAGCCAGAGCGTATCACCGCACGCCAGATTGAAGCTGCGCGTCGTGCGATCACCCGCCACATGCGCCGTCAGGGCCGTTTGTGGATCCGCGTGTTCCCCGATGTGCCAGTGTCGAAGAAGCCTGCCGAAGTCCGTCAGGGTAAAGGTAAAGGCTCGGTCGAATATTGGGCAGCACGGGTTAAACCCGGCCGCATCCTGTTCGAACTGGACGGCGTTCCCGGCCCATTGGCTGCTGCAGCTTTCGAGCGCGCTGCCATGAAGCTGCCAATCAAAACGAAGGTTGTGGCCCGTCTGGGTGACACCTCGCATCTGGAGGGTTGATCATGAGCAAGATCGAAGATCTCCGCACCAAGACAGACGACCAGCTCGATACCGAGCTGACCGAGCTGAAGAAAGAGCAGTTCAATCTGCGTTTCCAGGCTGCGACCAACCAGCTTGAGCGCCCTGCGCGCATCAAGGAAGTCCGTCGCTCTATCGCCCAAATCAAGACCCTTCAGACCGAACGGTCTGCAGCGGCAAAGTCGTAAGGAGCACACGATGCCGAAGCGTATTCTGATCGGAACCGTAACCTCCGACAAGATGGACAAGTCTGTGACCGTGAAGGTCGAGCGCAAGGTTAAGCACCCGCTTTACGGGAAGATTATCCGTCGTTCGAAGAAGTATCACGCGCATGACGAAGACAATGCTTTCAATGTTGGCGATACCGTCCGCATTGAAGAGACCAAGCCGATCTCCAAGACCAAAAGCTGGAGAGTTCTGGACACGGTCCAAGCAAGCAAGGGTGTCGCTGTTGAAGCTGACATCGAAGTTGAAGCTGCTGCCGGTAGCACAACTTAAGACGTTCCCCGCCTGCGCGGGGACAGAGTTTTTGGAACTGCGGGACTGGTTCCCGCAAGCCGATTGAGAAGGAACTGAATCCATGATTCAGATGCAATCTAACCTAGACGTCGCGGACAACAGCGGCGCCAAGCGCGTCCAGTGCATTAAAGTGCTGGGTGGGTCGAAGCGTCGTACCGCGAGCGTTGGCGACGTGATCGTCGTATCCGTTAAGGAAGCGCAGCCTCGCGCAAAGGTCAAAAAGGGTGACGTTCACCGCGCGGTGATCGTACGCACACGCAAGGACGTTCGTCGTCCGGACGGCAGTGTGATCCGTTTTGACGGCAACGCAGCTGTTCTCGTCAACAAGAGCGAAGAGCCGATTGGCACACGTATCTTTGGCCCCGTGGTCCGCGAATTGCGCGGCCGTGGTTTCATGAAGATCATTTCGCTTGCTCCGGAGGTGCTCTAATGGCCGCCGCTAAGATCAAGAAGGGCGACAGCGTCGTCGTGCTCTCGGGCAAGGACAAGGGCCGTACCGGCACTGTCCAGAAGGTCATGCCGAAAGAAGGCAAGGTCGTCGTCGAAGGCATCAATGTCGCTGCCCGTCACCGCAAGCCGAGCCAGGAAAACCCGCAGGGTGGTATCGATCGCTTCGAAGCGCCGATGCACATTGCCAAGGTTGCCGTGGCCGATCCGAAAGATGGCAAGCCGACCCGCGTCCGTTTCGAAGAAAAGGACGGCAAGAAGGTCCGCGTTGCTGTAAAATCCGGAGAGCAAATCGATGGCTGATTACACACCTCGTATGAAGCAGCGCTATGACGACCAGATCGTCAAGGCGATGACTGAAAAGTTCGGTTACAAGAACCGTCTCGAAGTTCCGAAGCTGGAAAAAATCACACTCAACATGGGTGTTGGTGAAGCCAGCCAGGACAAGAAGAAGGTTGCAACCGCTGCTGAAGAAATGGCGCTGATCGCCGGCCAGAAGCCTGTGATCACCAAAGCCAAGAAGTCGATCGCACAGTTCAAGCTGCGCGAAGGCATGCCAATCGGTTGCAAGGTTACCCTGCGCCGTGACCGCATGTTCGAATTCCTTGACCGTCTCGTGACTGTCGCAATGCCACGCATTCGTGACTTCCGCGGCCTGAACGCCAAGTCGTTCGATGGCCGTGGCAACTACGCGATGGGTCTCAAGGAGCAGATCGTCTTCCCCGAAATCTCGTATGACAAGATCGAGACTGTTCGCGGGATGGACATCATCGTGACAACCACAGCGAAGACCGATGAAGAAGCACGCGAGTTGCTGCGTCTTTTCGGTTTCCCGTTCCCTGCTGAAAAGCAGGCTGAAGATAAGGCTGCGGCGTGAGCCGCTTAAGAAAGAGAGCTTAAGTCCATGGCGAAACTGAGTTCCATCAACAAGAATGAGCGTCGTAAGAAGCTCGTCAAGAAGTATGCAGCCAAATATGCTGCGCTGAAGGCGATCGCTGATGACAAGTCGCTCGATGAGAGCGAGCGTATGATTGCTCGCCTCAAGATGGCTGAAATCCCGCGGAACGGTAACCCAACACGGGTCCGTAACCGCTGTGCAACAACCGGCCGCCCACGCGGCTATTACCGGAAGTTCGGCTTGAACCGTATCGAACTCCGTAATCTTGCCAATCGCGGCATGATTCCGGGTGTTACGAAGTCGAGCTGGTAAGGATCTGACAGATGGCTATGACCGATCCATTGGGTGATATGCTCACCCGTATCCGCAACGGCCAGCGCGCGAAGATGGACTCCGTCCTTTCGCCTGCGTCGAAGCTGCGTGCGAACGTTCTCGAAGTGCTCCAGCGTGAAGGCTACATCCGTGGCTACGCTGAAGACGATTCGGGCAAGCACCCCGCTTTGCGGATTGAACTGAAATATTTCGAGGGTGAGCCTGCGATCAAGCATGTTGCCCGCGTTTCCAAGCCTGGCCGCCGTGTCTATTCGGGTTCGAAAGAACTACCGGTAGTCCGCAACGGTCTGGGCATCACCATCGTCTCGACACCGCGCGGTGTGCTTTCGGATGCCGAAGCACGCACCGAAAACGTCGGCGGCGAAGTGCTTGCGGAGGTCTTCTGATGAGCCGCATTGGTAAAAAAGCTGTTGCAATGCCGGGTGGCGTTTCCGCCACCATCGAAGGCGATACGCTGAATGTGAAGGGGCCCAAGGGCACTCTTACCATGGGTATGTCCGAGCATATCGATTACAAAATCGAAGGCGAGGAAATCCAGGTGAACCCGGCGAACGAAACCAAGACCGCGCGTTCCTTCTGGGGCATGCACCGGACACTGGTTTCAAACCTCGTTCAGGGTGTCACCGAAGGGTTCAGCAAGACGCTTGAAATCTCCGGCGTTGGTTATCGTGCGCAGGCACAGGGCCAGAAGCTCAAGCTTCAGCTCGGTTTCAGCCACGATGTCGATATCGACGTGCCGCAAGGCATCGAAGTGAAGACGCCCGATCAGACAACCGTGATTATCAGCGGAATGGACAAGCAGGCCGTTGGCCAGCTCGCCGCCGAAATCCGCCGTTGGCGCAAGCCTGAGCCTTACAAAGGCAAGGGTATCAAGTACCAAGGCGAATATGTCTTCCGCAAGGAAGGGAAGAAGAAGTAAGATGGCAAAACTATCTCTCTTTGAACGCCGCCGTCGCCGTGTCCGCACGGCATTGCGCAATCGCGCTGGCGATCGTCCCCGTCTGTCGGTGCACCGCACCGGCCGTCACATCTACGCCCAGATCATCGATGACAAGGATGGCCGCACCGTTGCAGCTGCCTCGACACTCGGTGCCAAGAAGTCCGGTGCGAATGTTGATGCTGCCGTAACCGTCGGCAAAGACATCGCGGCTGCTGCCAAGAAGGCTGGCGTCACCACTGTCGTGTTCGATCGCGGCGGTTTCCTTTTCCATGGCCGCGTGAAAGCGCTGGCCGATGCCGCCCGTGAAGGCGGGCTGGAGTTCTGAGCATGGCTGACGAAAAGAAAGCACCTGAAGCAGAAGCAGCGAAAGCTGAAGACGTGAAGGTCGAAGCCGCAGCTGTTGAAGAAGCTAAGGTAGAAGCGGCGCCGGAAGCTGAAAAAGCTGCCGAAACTGCTGAAGCGCCTGCTGCTGAAGCAGCTCCTGCACCAACCGAGCAAGCACCCGAAGGTGCCGACCAGAAACCCCGTCAGGGCCGTGGTGGCCGTGGCGGTAACGATCGCGGTCGCGGTCGTGGTGGTCGCGACAACCGTCGTGGCAATCGCCGCGAAGAGGAAGATGATGGCATTCAGGAAAAGCTGGTCCACATCAACCGCGTTTCGAAAACGGTTAAGGGTGGTAAGCGCTTCGGTTTCGCCGCTTTGGTTGTTGTCGGTGACGGTTCGGGCCGCGTAGGTTTCGGCCACGGTAAAGCCCGCGAAGTTCCTGAGGCGATCACCAAGGCAACCGCTGCTGCGAAGAAGAAGATGATCCGCGTTCCTTTGAAAGAGGGCCGCACGCTGCACCACGACGTCAAAGGTCGTTTCGGTGCCGGCAAGGTTGTCATCCGCACAGCGCCTCCGGGTACCGGTATCATCGCCGGTGGTCCGATGCGTGCTGTCTTCGAAAGCCTGGGTGTTGCGGACGTTGTGACCAAGTCCAACGGTACGTCCAACCCGTACAACATGATCCGCGCTACTTTCGATGCGCTGGCTAACCAGACTTCGCCGAAGTCCGTTGCCCAGCGTCGCGGCAAGAAGGTTGCTGACCTTCTCGGCCGTGGTGGCGCTAGCGAGGCGGAGGCTGAAGCCGACGCCGCAGCTGTTGCGGAGTAAGATCAATGGCTAAAGCGAAAACCATCAAGCTGAAGCAGATCGGTTCGCCGATCCGCCGCCACGAAAAGCAGCGCCAGATCCTGATCGGTCTTGGCCTGAACAAGATGCACAAAGTTGTCGAGCGTCAGGATACCCCAGAGGTACGTGGCGCGGTGGCAAAGGTGCCGCATCTGGTTGCCGTGGTTGACTAAATCCAGGTTTGCTCCGGTTTTGTGCCGGGGCATTCCGAAACCTTGAAGAGGTCTCGGTTCCGATCGGGCCTCTTCTGTTTTTAAGCGCGAACCCCGCAAAGGGGCCAAGAAAGCGAAAGCGAGTGCAAACTATGAAACTCAACGATCTCAGAGATAATCCGGGCGCCCGTAAGGTGCGTACCCGTGTCGGCCGTGGTATCGGTTCGGGCAAAGGCAAGACCGCTGGCCGTGGCCAGAAGGGTCAGAAGTCCCGTTCGGGCGTTGCCATCAAGGGCTTCGAAGGCGGCCAGATGCCGCTGCACATGCGTTTGCCAAAGCGCGGCTTCAACAACCCGTTCGGTAAAGACTATGCCGAAGTGAACCTGGGCATGATCCAGAAGTTCATCGACGCGAAGAAGCTCGACGCCAAGAAAGACATAGATCACGCAGCGCTGAAAGCTGCCGGTCTCGCCAAAGGTGGAAAAGACGGTGTCCGTCTTCTCGGCAAGGGTGAAATCAAGGCCAAAGCCAAGTTCATCGTCAACGGCGCATCAAAAGGTGCTGTCGCTGCGGTTGAGAAAGCTGGCGGTTCGGTCGAAGTTCTTCCGGCACCGAAGCATGATGGCGGGCAGGGCGACAAGGCTCCTAAAGGCAAGGCTTTCGAGCGTGCCAAGGCTGCCAAGGACGAGAAGAAGTCCAAATAATCTGACAAAAGTAGGGGGCGGGGGTTCGACATCGCACGCCTCGCTCCCTATGTATCCTCCTCAAGCGGGTCAGGGGGTCTGACCAAGGGGCCGCAAGGCCCGGCTACAGGTTTTAGGATCGATACCAATCATGGCATCACGCGCCGATAATATTGCGAGCAATCTCAGCCTCGCCAATTTCTCGAAAGCGACCGAGCTGAAGAACCGGATCTGGTTCACGCTGGGTGCGCTGATCGTCTTCCGTTTTCTCAGCTTTGTGCCGCTGCCGGGTGTGAACCCGCAGGC
>JAHDDJ010000039.1 GCA_020629385.1 Erythrobacter sp. | reverse complement strand
GGAAACCTTATTTTTCTCTAAAGGCCGGTGTAAATTCACGCAGCCTTTTTGCGGAGCAGTCTGGACATCACAAATTGCAGTCTGCCCAGACGGTTGGCGGCCCGGGTCATCTGCACGGCGGCGAAGGCTTTCTGGCCTGAAATCGCGCCCAATCCTGCTGCCAGTGCGAATATTGCCAGCATCAGCGGAGCAGTGACCATCACGGCAGCGAGATTGCGCTGTGCTGCCGATCCGCGACCTATTCGCTGATATCTCTCGCTTATTGCACGAACCGACATCTCACTTTCGCTTACGATGTGTTTCGCGCTGGCTGCTGGCAGGAATTCGAGGGCCCCGCCATTTCGGGCGATTTCGCTGGCAAAACGTGTGTCTTGGCCGCCCGCCGCGTTGCGGCGATGTCCAAGATTGGAATCGTTTTCGTCAAAGTTGATTCCTTCAATTGCACTGCGACGTACAGCGAAGTTCCCGCCTTTGACGGTTTGATGTGTGCATGGTCCGGCAAGTTTTGCGGCAGGCGTGGATCCGAAAGAACGCCCGCTCTCCGCAAGATGGCGTTGCCAGTCAGCAGGTTCTGCCGGCCAATCGGGCCGCAACGCGCCCGCCATCAGTGCGACGCTGGTGTGAGTTTGGAACGCATCAAGGTAGGTCTTCAGCCAGTGCGCATCGGGCAGAATATCGTCGTCGATGAAAATCAGCAGATCGCCCCGTGCGTGTTGCAAGGCCTGGTTTAGAGCATACGACTTGCCTTTACGGGGTTCATGCAAGGTCTTGCCTCCCCGGCTGCCGGTAAATTCCTGCATGATGCTGCGGGTGGTGTCGGTGCTGGCATTGTCGACCAGAATATATTCGACTTTGGCATTGACGGGTTCCTGCGCCTCAAGCGCGGCAAAACATCGCGGCAGGGACGCGGCGCCGTTGTGGCTGGCGATAATGATCGATGCATCAAGCCTTGGCATCAGTATTTACCGGTGAACCTGCCGGTTGCGGCAGCATAGGTTACTCCGGCGGTCCAGACGGCAATTCCTGCAACAACACCGGGCAAATGCTTCGCGAAAAATAGCGGACGTCCAGATGATGCCATGCGGCGCAGAACGAGCGTTCCTTTCGCCACACCCAATAGCGGCGCGAGGGGCCAGAAACGTATGGCTGTGTGCCCTGACATAGGCACCGTCTTGCGGATCTTCGCAAAATGCCGTCCCTGGTTGAAAAGGTGACGCCGGAAATGTCCAAAGCCTTCAATGTTGAAATGTCCGACACGCAGCTTCGGCTCGAATATCTGCTTCAAACCGCTGGCGCGAAGATTATGGAGCAACATCGTATCCTGCCCGGCACGGAAATCCTCGGGGAAACCTGATACGCCGATAATATCGTCCCGGCGGACGGCCATATTGCAGGAGGCACCGCCTTTTTGCTCGCGTGTTTGGCCCCAAGGGGCCTGTTCGCTGAATTCGCACAGCCAAACCGCCATGCCCCAATAGCCGCCGGTGCGTTCGACATCGACTGAACCGACCAGAACCGCTCGATTTTCGGCGAAAAATTCGCGGACGATGCTGACCCAATTTCGGTCAGGCACTGTGTCATTATCACAGAAAGCGAGGACATCGCTGCTGGCGCGATGCATGGCGCGATTGCGTGCTGCCCCTGCAAATAGCCGCTCCGGTGAATGCAGCACAGTTACGTCCGGATGGGTGCACGAAAGACGTTCTGTCGGATCATCGCTTCCGCTGTGGCTGACGAAGATCTCTTCCGGTTGGTCTGTGCCTTGGGCGAGACCATCCAGAACTGCTTCGAGATGCGGGCTGGGGCCGTATGCCGGTACGATGACTGATACGCTTCTTCGCTTTTGTGGATCGTTCATTGGCGCCACGCTCCCAAATCTCGTTCAAGCGTTTCTTCGAGCCAGGAAATATCTTCCGAATGCCGGGCGATTAGCCTTTGTCGTTCTTCCGATTGAAGCGGGGGGTTAGATGAAGGCGCCGTGTTCATGTTGCGCAAGAAGCGGCGCACTTTGTAACGGGTTTCCGCGTTAAAGAATTGCGAAGTCACCTTGCCGATCCACGCAGGTGGATATGCGGCAAAGTCGCCAATGATTTTCGAGCGTTGTTTCTTGGCACCGTTGCTCGCGCTGGTGTTGATGCTGGTGGCTAAAGAAGCGTCAATTTCAAGCCATTCGAAGATCTCGGCAAGTACCATTTCGGGTTTTGCTTTCAGGTCGTCGAGGAGGATCACTTTGACACGCGCTGGGCCGAATTGTTCAAAATACCGTGTCACGTTGGCGCGGTAAGCATAAACCCGAGAATATAAGAGGTTCTCGGGAAATCCTTTCCTGACGGGTTCCACGTTGGCCGCCCTGTCAGCCTCTGCATCCAGAGATGCAGCAAAGTCCGGCAATGTCTCGGTGCCGTTAAAGCAAAGCTGGTGAAACATGGAATGCGCTGCTTCGGCGGGATGCCGCAGGGCGATGATCACCCTTGCATCAGGCACAGCTGACGCGATTTCCGCGGGCGCTTTCTGTGCGTAGAAATAATGCGTTGATCCATCGAGGGCAAAGCGTTCTTTGCCCCGGGAATTGTACAGGGAGAGGTAGTTTTCTTTTGACCGCCGCTCGAACTGTGAAGTCAGATCCGATCCGAAATAGATGGGTTCCTTGATAATTGGCGCGAATATATCGGGATGCTGCGCAAGCCAGTCATACAGTGACGTCGTCCCGCATTTGGGAGCACCGGCAAGGAACAGATTGGGAAAATTCGCTCTCATCGGGATGTGTCTATGCTGGATTTGGTTCGGGAAAGAAATTGAAGAATAGATGGGTCGAAGCCCAAAAGTTTCCTGACCGCGATCAGGGCTGTCACATTCCATGCCACAAGACCTGCGGCGACAGCCAGCGCGGCACCCATCGCGCCATGCGACGGCACCAACATCAATGCGGCTGCAACAGCGCACAGCAACCCGGCAAGTTTGGTCGTCGTCGCAGCGCGGGTCTGGCCCGTCATCACCAAAAGATTGCCGACCGGGCCACAGGATGTGTTGAAAATCTGTGCTGCCCCGACGATCCACAGCAGCGGCGCGGATGCGACGAACTCAGGGCCAAATGCGAGCAATATCCAGGGCCCCAATCCCGCAATCACAATCGCGACCAATGCCGTGAGGCCAGCTGTCACGAGCGTATAGGTTCGTGTGACTGCGACCAGTCGCGATACTTGATCCGAATTCCAGAATTCTGAAATTCGCGGGGCATAGCGCATGGCGACTGCGCTTGCCGGCAAGGCGATGATGGGCGTCAGTCTTGCAACGGGTTGGTACAGGCCCGTTTGCTCAGGCGATGCAAAAAGTGCGAGCATGACGGTCGCAAGCTCGCTTTGCAAAATCACCAGAACCGACAACCCGAATAGCGGCAAAGCATCTGCGATATTGGATCGTGATCCGGCGTGGTCCGGTCTAACGGGGCAATGGCTTTTTCGAAGCAGATAGAGGCATGCTCCGACTGCCGTCAGAAAGGCGGCCAAAGACGCTGCCAGATAAAGCGTCAGAAACCGGTCGATGTTCCAGATGAAACCAATCCAGATTGCACCGATAAGAGCTGACACGATTAAAAAGGGCCGCAGCACGTCGCCGGGTATTTGCGCTAGAACAACAGCACCAAACCCTTGCGCTACGGACCGCATCAGACGCGTGCCGGTAAAGAACACCGCCAGCAGGGTGATGAGTATAATCGAACTTTGGGCAAGATTTTGAAAGATGCCCAAATTCGAGCCCAAAAAGACAAGACCCACACCAAGGACAACGGAGAAAATTGCGGACACGCATGTCGCTGCACGCAGGAACCCAAGCAGCTCCGATCTGGCGCCCGCGCTGTTGAGGCGAGGAATTTCCCGTATTGCCAGATCGCCAAATCCAAACAGCGCAATGACGCTGAAGATTTGAATTACCGACATCGCAAAAGCGATATAGCCATACCCGTCCGCGCCCAGAATTCTGGCTGCAAGGATACCCTGAATAAACGCCAGTCCCATGCCCGCCAGTTTTATTGCAAGGCTGAGCATCGAGCCGCGAGCGATGGGACCTGCGGCGACTTTACGGATCGCGGCCAAGGAGAAGAGGCTGGCATTACCCATCACCTTTCCTCCGCTGCTTCGAGCACCTGGCGCGCAACGCGGTCCCAGCAATAATGTTCGCGTGCTTTCAATGCCGCGTTCTGGGTAAATTGCGCGCGATGTTCGCTGGTCCAGTTGAGCACCTGCGTGATTGTTTCGATCCATGCTTGCGCGAATCCGGAAGGCAGCAGAATTCCGGTTTCACCGTCAAGAACCGCGTCCTTCAGCCCGCCATGGTCAGACGCCAGCACGACCGCTCCGGCAGCGGCTGCTTCGGGCGCGACAAGGCCGAAGCCTTCATATTCGCCGTTGAGGGGGTCGATATTGGGCACGATGACGCACAGACTTTCAGCATAAGCCGAACTGAGTGCGTCCTTGTCGAGCGGGCCAAGAAATTCGACGCGGGGGTCTTCAAGAACGAAATCCTCCGCAGCGTCCCAACGGGTTCCGGCAACAGAAAGACGGACAGTTTCAGGCAAAGCAGGCAACACTTCGCGCACGAACCAGCCGCAGCCTTTCCGGGTGACAAGACGACCCGCGAACAGGATCTTCCCGTTATGCGACGGTGCGGGCTTGATAGCGCCGCAATCGGCTGCGAGCGGGATAACGATACTGTCGGTCCATCCGGTCTCTGCCGCCACTTCTGCGGTGGCGCGGGAATTGGCAATGACTTTCGCAGAACCGGTAAGCTTCGCGCCAATGCGCAGATAGGCTCCGTATAGCCTTCCCTTGAACCCGCCGCGCCGGTGAAAAGCGACATCGGTCCCATGCGCGGCAATCAGAATGGTGCCGGGTTTGCCTTTCAGCCGTGCAATCATGGCGAAAGGCCACAAGGCCATATCGCCGATCAGCAATGTGGCCGGTGTGCGGCGTCGCAGCAGCCTCGCGATAAATGTAAAGGGGAACAACAGCAGCCTGAGGATTGACGGCGGCGATCCATCCTCACGGCCGGGCAGGGCAACGACATCAACCTCTGCATGTTTGTCCAAAGTTTCGGCGATCTGGTGCGACCATGTTTCCATTCCGCCCACAGCGGGCGCCCATTTGCGGGTCACAAACAGAATATCGCCCGCAGTTGCAGGGGCATGTCTCGTGACCGTGCCGGAAGCAGTTGAGGCGGATTGATGGGGCATGGATCAGTAGGTCGTAAACAGTTTGCCATCGGGGAAGGGCTGCGTTGGCTGCGGCAGATTATCGCCCCAGCGCAAGGTCGCGGCGTCTCCGGTAAACGGGCCAATGGCAACCTTGCCCGAGTCCAGAATTACGGTTTCGCCGACCGTGTAGGTTTCGCCGTCAATCGTCAGGTTTTGACCTTCGAGGGTATATGTACCAGCAATCACGATCTCGATTGTTTGCGCCGATTGTGAAGGATCAATGCGTTTGCCTGCCACATGCACAATCCCCCAATGCGGGATGTAGTTTGCGGCCAAGGCAGCGGCATCTTCTGGCAACAAAGCCATGTCGTCTGCCGGATCTGGCGCCAGGGTTTCAAGAGCATATCCCTGCCGGATCAGCAAAGGTGGCTGAGTCTTGGTCATAGCTTCGCTGTATGTCGCTTCGCCTTTTTCGCGGTAATTCGCCAGCGCCCATCCGGAAGCAAAATGCGGCACGGCGCGGGGAAAATCGGGACGGAAGGCGACATCGTCAATATATCGAACCGGTTCCGGGAATATTTCCGCAATCCCCGCATGGACAGCGCGTTGGCGGTCGATCACGTCACGGTCGAGCATCGCGGACGAGATGACCGGCGCGATCAGCAATGCAGCCGCGACCAGACGGAAGCCATATCGTTCACAAAGCATAGTGGCGCCAAGCGATGCGCCTATCGCAACCGGAGGGAGAACAAAGGCGAAGAAATAGGGGAAGGAATTGCGGTATATGATGGTCCATGCCAGCGGTAGGATCAGCCCGACTAGCAGCCACAGTGGCATCCGGTTCGCCCCGGACCGCGCCGCGACAAAGGCATAGATCACTAGGCCTGTCAGCACAGGAGCCGTTGCCAGCTGGATAATCAGGAACTTGCCCTGCGGGAACAGGCCTGCGCTGAACATATGGCCAAGCGACGCTGTCAGCAGTCCGGCGATGGATCGGGTGATAGCCTGCGGAGCGGAAAGCCAGAATATGGCACACGCTGTTACTGCGAGTATTCCGGCACCAAGAACCAGTTTCATCGAAAGCACATCCCGCCAACGCCACCATGCAGCTGCCGCGAGGGCTGGTGCGAACAACACGGCTTTCACCGTGCTGACAAAGGCGAGGGCGCACAAAGCAATTGCCGCGATGTCCCAGACGATCGACCGGTTGCGGGTGAGCAGAACCCACAGCGCGCCGGTCAACAAAGTCGCCGCGATCATGTCTGCGCGCAGGGCAAAGGAATGCTGGAAAACATACCCTCCGCCAAAATAGGCAAGCGCCGCAATCGCGGCGGAACGGGTGTCGGAAAAGCGGCGGGCTATGTCGAAAATAGCCAGGCTGGTAAGAACGCCCAACGGCAAAAGCATCAGCCGTATCCACTGAATGTGGTCTATCGGTTCACCTGAAAGGCCCGGCACCCAGGCGAATAGCCGGATATGCGGGGTTTGCAGCCATTGAACCTTATCACCCCGCAGATGCGCATGGATCTGGTTGAAATGGAAAAACTCGTCCCAGTTGATGCTTTTGGCGAAAACCAGTTCGATTTGCAGGACGACCAATACCACGCCGATACCAAACAGCAGTTTGCCGTCGGTCAGCCATGAGCGGCTTTCCGATGCTGCTGTAGCGGGTAAGGCGCTGGTCGCCATGGACTTATCCGGCTTTGCGGAGAGATGCAGGTGTACTAGCGGTTTCGTCTTTGGAACCACCGTGCTCCAGCTTTGCGACCTGTTCGCGCAGTTCACGAAGTTCGGTGAGATTGGTTTCGATCAGCTTGCGGTTGGCAGCGACCAGATCGGCCAGCACTCCCATGATCGCGACCAGTACACCCAGCACCAACAGCGACCCGCCAATGACCAGCGATTGGATGTGGCCGTCCCCGTCGCCGGTGAAATAGAACCACAGGAACCGTGCAATCGGTGCAATCCCGACCAGCGCGATCAGCAAGCCGCTCGCCACGAAGGCACGCAGGGGGTTATGCGTGGTGTAGGCGCGCGCCATGGTGATACCGGTGTTAACGATAAAGCGCGGGATTGACGTGAACAGGCGGGAAGGGCGCAGAGTTGCGTTCGTGCGGATCGGCACGCTCTTGATCGCCAGTCGCTTGCGTCCCGACTGGATCAGCATGTCGGTGGTATAGCTGAAATCGGTGGTAATATTGATCTGCTGTGCGGCGGCACGGGTAATGGCGCGAAAGCCGCTGACGGCATCGGTAATGTCGGTGCGTGACAGGCTGCGGACAACGCTGGAGCCCAGACGTTGCAGCAAGCGCTTCACGGGTCCGAAATGGGCATTGTCAGCAACGCCGCGATCGCCCACCACGATATCCGCTTCGCCTGCGATAACCGGCTGGACGAGCTTGGGAATGTCCGCGCCTTCATATTGTCCGTCGGCATCGGTGTTGACGATGATGTCAGCGCCTGCGTCCAGTGCCGTACGAATGCCGGTGCGAAATGCCTGCGCCAGCCCGCGATTGCGGCGGTGGCGGACGATGTGATGGACGCCCCAGCGCCGGGCAACGTCAGAGGTTCCGTCATGGCTGCCATCGTCGATCACCAGGATTTCAACGGTGTCGATACCCTCGATCCGGCGGGGAATAGCCGCGAGTGTCGCGGGCAGATCCTCTGCCTCGTTATAGCATGGAATTTGAACAATCAGTTTGGTCATCAGGCCCCCGTTGCCCACCATATCGTGAGCGCGTGAGGAGGGTTTGCACAAGGAAGGTTTAAGGAATTGTAAACCACGTGCGGAAAGTTTTTGGTCAGAGATACCGCGCGCGGGTGGTCAAACTGCCTTTGCTCACCTAACGGGCAGCCTTCTTTGAAAGAGGCACATGGCTGGAAACGATCACCGGATAGGATTGCTCTATGCGCTGGCGGGATTTGCGATCCTGTCGGTCGGCGATGCTGTTGTGAAAACCATGGCGGGTGAATGGTCGCCCATCGCCGTTGCCGCACTGCGGTTCACCATCGGCGCTATCGCACTGGCGGCCATACTACGTGTGAAAGAGGGTGCATCTGCATTCCGGCCGCGACGCCCATGGTTACAAGTATTTCGCGGATTCTGTCTGGCGATGGCGACCATCTGCTTCTTCACTGCGATATTCTTTATTCCTCTGGCAGAGGCGACTGCGCTGGTTTTTGTCGCGCCCATTTTTACGGCCTTGTTGAGCGGCCCGATCCTGAAAGAGCATGCCACGCGCATGACATGGGTCGCGTCACTAATCGCTTTCAGCGGCGTTCTGGTGGTTTTGAGACCCAATCTGGCGGATGTCGGCTGGGTAGCCTTGCTACCGCTTGGATCAGCGATGTTTTTCAGTGCGATGATGATTGCGAACCGGGTTGTGGCCTCGCAAGGAAGCTCGCTGTCGATGCAGGTATTCGTCGCAGGTTTTGCTGCACCTATTTTGATTGTTAGCGCTTTCATCGGGCGGGCAAGCGGTATCGAGGCGCTCGAGTTCGGCTGGCCTTCGATGATGGTCGTCGCCAAATGCGCATTGGTCGCTGCCACTGCCAGCACCGCGCATTGGCTGGTCTATATCGGCACGGCACGGGCAGGAGCCGCTGCGGTTGCGCCGATGACCTATGTCCAGTTGCTGGTGGCGGTCATCTTTGGTTGGATGCTGTTTGGCGACACGCCCGATCTGGCGACTTTAGCCGGTGCTGCAACGATAATTATCGCCGGTTTGCTCCTGTGGTGGAGCACGCGGGTCAAGCCGGCAAAAATCAGCGATTGAATGCGCGCCACGAGGCGTTAGAGGATTGGCAAAGCTTTGCGTCTAAAGGCGCATTCACATCGAACAGCTAATCAAGGGCACTCTTTATGTGCGGAATTATCGGTATCGTCAGCAATGAAAGCGTTTCGGATCGTCTTGTCGATGGTCTGCGCCGGATGGAATATCGCGGCTATGACAGCGCCGGGGTCTGCACCATCAATGATGGTCAGTTGGTCCGCCGCCGTGCGCAAGGCAAGCTGAAGAACCTTGTCGAGGAACTGGGCGGCAATCCCGCCCCCGGTACAATCGGCATCGCGCATACGCGCTGGGCTACACATGGTGCGCCCACCACGCATAATGCGCACCCGCATGCTACCGATCATGTCGCGTTGGTGCACAACGGCATTATCGAGAACTTCAAACCACTGCGCGATGGTCTGATCGAAAAGGGCCGCACTCTCGAAAGCGACACCGACAGCGAGGTTGTTGCGCATCTGGTGTCGGAACAGGTTGAAAACGGCGCGTCGCCCGAAGATGCGGTCAAGGCCGTGCTTCCGACATTGCGCGGTGCCTTTGCCCTGGCCATTGCGTTTCGTGCGCATCCGGACATGCTTATCGGCGCGCGTCTGGGCTCGCCTCTTGTGGTCGGTTATGGCGATGGCGAAATGTTCCTCGGTTCCGATGCGCTGGCTCTGGCCCCTCTGACACAGAAGATTGCCTATCTGGAAGAAGGTGACTGGGTCGTCATTACTCGTGATAGCGCGGTGATTTATGATCAGGAAAACAATGTAGTAGAGCGCGAAATTACCACGTCAGGTGCGTCTGCCGCTTCGGTGGAGAAGGGCAATTACCGCCACTACATGCAGAAAGAGATTTTCGAGCAACCGACCGTAGTCGCGCAAACGCTCAGCTCTTATGTGCACCGGGCAGACGAGGTTGTCGCGTTGCCGCAGATTGACTTTGACCTGTCGACAATCAAGCGCGTTACCATCGTTGCCTGCGGTACGTCCTATTACGCGGGTATGGTCGCCAAATACTGGTTCGAGCATTTTGCCCGCGTTCCCGTCGATCTCGATGTCGCCAGTGAGTTCCGCTACCGCGAACCGGTGCTGGAAGATGGCGGCTTGTCGCTCTTCATTTCCCAATCGGGTGAAACCGCCGACACTCTGGCTGCCTTGCGTCATTGCAAAGAGCAGGGGCAGACAATCGCTGTCGTAGTCAACGTGCCAACCAGTTCGATGGCGCGCGAGGCTGATTTGCTGCTGCCAACCCATGCCGGTCCGGAAATCGGCGTTGCTTCGACCAAAGCCTTCACCTGTCAGCTTGCTGTTCTGGCCGCATTGGCGGCGCATCTGGCGGTCAAGAAGGGCAAGATGGACCGCGCCGAGGAACAGGATGTGGTCAAACATCTGCTCGAAGCGCCCGCCTGCCTCAATGCGGCGCTTGATCACGATGACGATATTGCCAGCATGGCGCATCTGATCGCTCCTGCGCGTGATGTGTTATATCTGGGGCGTGGACCCGACTATCCACTGGCGCTTGAAGGCGCATTAAAGCTGAAAGAAATCAGCTATATCCATGCCGAAGGTTATGCTTCGGGTGAAATGAAACATGGCCCGATCGCCCTGATCGACGAACATGTTCCGGTGATTGTTCTGGCGCCGTCCGGTCCGCTGTTCGAAAAAACGGTTTCCAACATGCAGGAAGTGCGTGCGCGCGGCGGCAAGATCGTACTCATTTCCGACAAGGACGGCCTGGAAGAGGCGGGTGAGGGCTGCATGGCGACCATCGAAATGCCCAAAGTTCACCCGTTAATCGCGCCTTTGGTTTACGCCGTGCCGGTCCAGTTGCTTGCTTACCATGTTGCCTGCGTGAAGGGTACAGATGTGGACCAGCCGCGCAACCTCGCAAAGTCGGTGACCGTCGAATAGCGTTAACCCAACGGGAAAGCGCAGTATTCTCCAGACAAAAGACCAGTAACTTTACGGAGTGCTAACCTTTTTTCCTTACCCGCAATCGGGTGAGCGAAAAGTCTTCCGAACTGCCGGCTTTGCCCGACCGTCTGCCAGTCATGGCTCTCCTCGGACTATCCAGTCCTGATGGAGGCGATTGGGCACGTCTGCGCGGATTGCAATATGCCAAGCTTGCCGAAGGCATACCGCTGCGTATGGCCGCCCATGTGATGGGCGCTCTGTTGGCAATCTGGATCTATTTCGGTTCGGTCACACCGATTGCTCTTGTGGCATGGCCGCTCGCGCTGTTCGGAGCGCTGTATTATGGCATCCGTTGCGACAAGAGTCTTGCCGATGCAGATTCCCGCCAACTCACGGATAGCGAATTCCGCCAGCACTATATAGCAGTCGCGCTCATTTCGGTTGTGTGGTGCGTGCCGATCGGTCTGTTTGCATTGCAAGGCACGGCTTTCGACATGCTGGCATTGTGGAGCGTTGTTTCAGCTCTGGTTGTGGGTTCGGCGTTGATGGTGGCAGCCGCACCTTTGGGTTCGGTAATATTCATTGGTCTGACCGGTGTTGTAGCGGTGGTAACCGCAACTTTGCTTGGCCAGTTCGAGATTGCAGCCGTCATCAGTTTCTTTGTAGCGATTGCCCTGTACGGCACGGTCCACAGCGCGCGCATCTACCTCACTGCGCGCATTGCAGAGGCGGGCGTTGCAGAAAAAAGCGAGGTTGTCTCGCTGTTGCTGCGTGAATTCGAGGAAAACCAGGCCGACTGGTTGTGGCAGGTCGATACCGGTCGCCGCGTTCGTTCCGTATCTCCGCGCTTTTCTTTTGCTTTGGGCAAGTCGCCTGAAGAGATCGAAGGCAAGCCATTCCTTCAGCTGATTGCGGGCGATGCTTGGGAAACGGGTCAATTCGCACCCAGCCTTCACGATCTTGCCGAACGTCTGAAGCGGCGTGAGAATTTCTCAAACCTGATTGTCAAAGTGGTCATCCGCGGTGAACATCGCTGGTGGGAACTCTCCGGTACTCCGATCCTCGACGAACAGGGAAGCTATATGGGTTTCCGCGGCGTTGGATCGGATGTTACGGAACAGCGCGAATCCAGCGAGAAGATTGCCTATCTGGCGCGGTATGACACGCTCACAGGCCTTCCAAACCGCCTGATGCTCAACGAATCTTTACGCGATGCGCTGCGTTATGCCGAACAATGGCGGACGCGTTGTGCGTTCTTGATGCTCGACCTCGATCGCTTCAAGGCGGTGAATGATTCACTGGGACATATGATCGGCGATCAATTGCTTGCCAAAGTGTCTAGCCGTCTCAAGGAATTGATGGACGAGAACAC
>JAHDDJ010000038.1:5782-12302 GCA_020629385.1 Erythrobacter sp. | reverse complement strand
ATGGCTTGTGATCGCGAAATTGGCATAGCTGGCCGGTTCGATCTGGCCATCACGTTCGATCCGGCCCGGGGATGGGATGTCAGCGACTTTGACGCCCTCCGCCACTGCGCGTGCGCGGCAATCGGTATAGATCGCCGCATTGGGATCGTCCGGCCCGGTAGCCATGGGCACTGCGAGCGTGTTGGGCCCGACAAACCGCGCCAGATTATCGACATGGCCATCGGTGTGGTCATTTATCAGCCCGTCACCGAGCCACAGAACACGGTCGAAACCGAGATCCGCTTTGAGCCGGTTTTCGATATCACTGCGCGTCAGCTTGGGGTTGCGATTGGGGTTGAGCAGGCATTGCTCTGTCGTAGCGACAAGGCCGGTACCGTCCCCGTCAATTGCGCCGCCTTCGAGAATCCAGTCAGCCGTTTTGACCGGCAATCCGGCATCGCGGGCAATTTCAGTGCCGATAGTAGTGTCGCCGGGCATCTCATATTTCCCGCCCCAGCCATTGAATCCGAAGCGCTGGCCGATGCGCGTGTGCCCGTCAGTCAGGACCAAAGGCCCGGTATCGCGCAGCCAGATATCGCCATAGGTTCTACGTTCGAGCCGCACCGCCTCCGAAACTAGCTCGCTTGCTCGCGCTTCGTTGGCTTCGTCGCGCACAAGCAGGCGTACCTCCTGCCCGCTTTCGGCAACAGCATTGGCAAAGGCGGCTATCTGTTCCTGAGCACGCGCCAGATAGCCGGGCCACTCTTCGCCATCATGCGGAAAGCCGATCCACAACCAGTCCTGCGGTGCCCATTCGGGCGGCATGTGAAAGGTCATGAACCGGCTTCCAGCGTTTCCGTGTCTCGCGTCAGCAGCCGCTATCGCTGGCAGCGCAGCTTTCGTCGCGGATGGCTTTGAATTCATCGCCCTCGACCCAGTTGGGCCAGCTGCCCGAATTGGCGAGCATGCGACCGATGCGATAGAACAGTTGCAGATCGGCCATCACGCCGGACCAGTCCCACTCTTCGTTGAACTCGTCTTTCGGCCCGTGATAGCGGTTCGCACGATACTCGTCGGACAGGGCCTTACCGGCTTCGCGTCCACCCTCAACCAGATCTTCGCCGCCATCGACATAGAGCATGGGCACGCCGCGTTTGGCGAAGGAGAAGTGGTCGGAGCGGTAATAATACCCCGCTTCGGGTGACGGGTTGGGTGTTGCCACGCGGCCATCATCCACCAGAGCCTTGTTGAGGAAATCATCCAACCGCGATTTGCCCGGGCCGACCACGGTTACGTCTTTCGACTTACCCGCAACCAAAAAGGCGTCCATGTTGATGCCGCCCACCGTCTGCGCCAGCGGATAGACCGGGTTGGCCGCGTAATAATCGGCACCCAGCAGGCCTTGTTCTTCAGCGGTTACTGCCAGGAAAACCAAGCTGCGTGCGGGTGCGCCAGCCTTGGCATGTGCTTCTGCCAGAGCGACCAGCGCGGCGGTGCCGGTGGCGTTATCGACCGCGCCGTTGCAGATATCATCGCCATCAGGCGCCGGGGTGCAGCGGCCCAGATGGTCCCAATGCGCGGTGTGGATGACGATTTCATCGGGTCGCTCTGCGCCTGGAAGAATGCCCAGCACGTTCTGCGATTCATACGAACGGATATCGTTTGAAAAGCTGGTCCCGGCGGTCAGACCCAGCCGAACAGGTTTGAAACCTTTTTCCTTGGCCTGTTTCGACAAGGTTTCCAGATCCTGTCCTGCTGCCTCGAGGATTTTTGCCCCGACTTCCTTCTGGACCCA
Organism: Erythrobacter sp.; assembly: GCA_020629385.1. Taxonomy (GTDB): domain Bacteria; phylum Pseudomonadota; class Alphaproteobacteria; order Sphingomonadales; family Sphingomonadaceae; genus Pontixanthobacter. The sequence goes on along the minus strand of JAHDDJ010000038.1, from coordinate 10,528 downwards.
GCCGTTGACCTGCGTCAGCGGCGGTGCATTTTCACCACGCTGGGCATAGGCTTGCGGACCGGACCAGCTGCTTTCGACGACATTCCAGCCATAGGAAGCGGGCTCTGTGTCGTGAATGATCAGCGCGGCTGCCGCACCCTGACGCGCAGCTTCTTCATATTTATAGGTCCAGCGCCCGTAATAGGTCATCGCCTTGCCGTTGAACGGTCCTTCGAGGCTTTCAGTGCCGAAATCGGGATCGTTGACGAGGATGACAGCGGTTTTGCCGGTCATATCCAAGCCTTCATAATCGTTCCAGCCGCGCTCCGGCGCGTTCACGCCATAACCGACAAAGACCAGCTCGCTATCCGCAAGCGTAGTCTGTGCATCTTCGCGATAGGTAACGCCGACCCAGTCCTTGCGTGCTTCAAATGTCAGATCGGTTTCGCCGCCAGAAATCGTCAGCGGGGCGAAGTCCCGGCCGGTAATTTCGACCAGCGGCACCTTCTGGACCCAGCTGTCGCCATTGCCCGGTTGCAATCCGGCGGCTTCGAATTTTTCGATCAGCAGCGCGACCGTTTTGGTTTCACCTTCGGTGCCCGGCATCCGGCCGTCAAATTCGTCGGAGGACAATGTGCGCGTGATGTCGACCATCGTATCCTGCGAAATTTCGCCGGGTTCAACATCGGGGATGTCGAGCGTTGCATCGGAAGCGGTGTTGCATCCGGCCAGCGTCAGAGCGGCCGTGGCAGCGAATAATGTGCGGATCATCTGTGTTCCTCTCGGTTCCCTTGGGTGCCTGACGGCTCCGCTGGAATTTTTGACGGCCCTCCATTGCAAAGCCGCCGCAAAGGAGCAAGGGCAATAGGCATGACAGATGCGCGTAAAAATGCAGTCGTTACACCAGCTGGCTGGCGAGATGCGCTGGATCGCGCGCGCGAATTCTCTCCGTTCCTGTGCCAGTCGCTGGACCGCCTGCCCGATCTCGAAGCTCAACTTGCGGCCGGTGAGGTTGAAGCGGCCATTGTTTGGGCCAAACAGGCTGGCGATGATGCGAGTGACCATGGCGTTGCGATGCGGCGCGAGCGTCTGGCACTCGCAGCGGCGCTGGCTGTGGGCGATCTGGCGGGCGCGTTACCGGTGGAGCGCGTTATGCGCGAATTGTCCGATCTGGCGGACCGTTCGCTGGATCGCGCAATCACCGCTGCCATACAAAAACGCGTCCCTGATGCGCAGCCGCAAGGATTTATCGGCATCGCCTTGGGCAAACACGGCGCGCAGGAGCTGAATTACAGTTCCGACATTGATCCGATCCTGTTGTTTGACCCGGAAACCCTGCCCCGGCGCGACCGCGACGAACCGGGGGAAGCGGCGCAGCGTTATGCCCGGGACGTGGTCCAGATGCTGTCGAACAATACTGCAGAAGGCTATGTCTTCCGTGTCGATCTGCGTTTGCGACCCGCATCCGAAGTCAGTCCGCTTGCGATTTCTGTAAACGGGGCGCTGACCCATTATGAATCGCTGGCTCTACCGTGGGAGCGCGCCGCTTATATTCGTGCGCGCGCAGCATCGGGTGATGTGAAAGCGGGCGAGGCTTTTCTTGGCGCCGTCCAACCCTTTGTCTGGCGGCGCAGTCTCGATTTTGGCGCGATCACCGAGATTACCCGCCTGACCGCGCGCATTCGCGAAACCTATAAGGGGCCGCTGACACCGGGGCCAAGTTATAATGTGAAGCAAGGTCGCGGCGGCATTCGCGAGGTCGAGTTCTTTGCCCAGACGCACCAGCTTATCCATGGCGGACGGGATCCTTCTTTACGCCAGCGTGGAACAAGAGCGGCGCTGGACGCCCTTGCTGCTTCTGGCAGAATTGACATGGCGGCAGCATCCGACATGGGCGATGCCTATGACCGGCTGCGCGTTATCGAGCACCGGCTGCAAATGGTGCATGACCACCAGACGCACACTTTGCCCGATGGAGAGGCGCTGGAAAATGTGGCGCGGCTGTCTGGATATAGTGGTGCACATGCTTTGCTCGAAGAATTGCAGAGCATCAGTGAGACAGTTGCCACACGATTCGATGCGTTGATCGATCCCGAGAAAGACACAAGTGTCACGGTGCCTTCCGGCGATGCTCTTGCGCGTGATCTGGCTCAGCTTGGTTTTGCCGGACCCGACACTCTGGCAGAGCGGGTGCGGGGCTGGACCGACGGGCATATCCAGTGCCTGCGTAGTAGCGCGGCGGTCGAAGCGTTCGAGGCCATCCTGCCGACCGTGCTGGAAGCACTGTCAGAGGCTGCCGATCCGGACCGGGCGATTCTGCGCTGGGAGGCAATGCTGAGCAAGGCAAGCAGTGCAATCAATCTGTTTCGCCTGCTGGAAGCGCGCCCGGGCGTGCTGGAACAGCTGGTCCATATTCTCACGCTGGCAGAACCGCTTGCGGACGAGCTCGGAACGCGGCCCGAACTGCTCGACACCTTGATTGATCGCAGTGCCTTTGAATTGCCCGGAAGCGTCGATGATCTGGTTCAGGCCATGACCATTCCGGATGACGATTATGAAAGGCAGCTGGACCGCATCCGCATTATAACCGGCGAAAAACGTTTCGCGCTGGGCGTCCAGCTGATCGAAGCGGCGCATGATCCGCTGGCAATCGCCGCCGCTCTATCGCGCCTCGCCGAAGCAGGTTTGATCGTAGCGTGCAGCGCAGCCTCTGCCGAATATGCGCAGGCACATGGCCGGATCGAAGGCGCGGAACTGGCCGTGATCGGACTTGGCAGGCTGGGCGGCGGCGCGCTGACACATGCGTCCGATCTCGACATAGTCTACCTGTTCACCGGTTCGCATGAAGGGGAGTCCGATGGCCCGCGGCCGCTTGGCGCAACGCTCTATTTCAACCGCCTGGCCCAGCGGGTCAGCGGCGCGTTGAGTGTGCCAACAGCACATGGCGCACTGTATGAAGTGGATACGCGGTTGCGGCCGCAAGGTGCGCAGGGTCCGCTAGCAGTGAGCGTTGACAGCTTCGCCCGTTACCAGCGGGAAGAAGCCTGGACATGGGAGCATATGGCTCTCACCCGCGCCCGCGTTCTGGTTGGCAGTGAAAGTGCGAAATCAGAGCTTGGGGCGATTATGCAAGACGTCCTCGGACAGCCTCGTGATGCTGCGAAGTTGCGCGAGGATGTGCTCAAGATGCGCGCCGATATGGCTGCGCACAAGCAAGCGAAAGGACAGCTTGACGCCAAATTGTTGCGCGGCGGCCTCGTCGATCTGGAATTTCTGGTCCATTACCTGCAATTGCGCGACCGGATTGCCGCGGTGCCCGATCTGGGCAATGCGATAGGAAACCTGATTGAAGCAAAACTGGTAAAGTCCGACTTGCTGGACGCCTATCATATGATGACCCGGTTGCTGGTATCTGCGCGGCTACTGGCGCCCGATCTCGACCGGCCTGCTCCGGGAGCGGCGGCGGTTCTGGCGCAATCGTGCAATTGTCAGGACCTTGATGCGCTGCTGCGCGTATTTACTGCTGCACGCCGCTGCGTTGCCGCGCATTGGCAGGATATTTTTGATTTGGAATTGGAGATTGCCCCATGACTTCGACTGTGATTGCCGGTGAAATGATGCCCGACATCGCGATGGAAACCCCGGAAGGCGGAAGCGTGAAGCCATCCGATTTCGCCGGCAAGAAGCTGGTGATTTTCTTCTATCCCAAAGACAACACACCCGGGTGCACCAATGAAGCCAAAGACTTTTCCGCCCTCAAAGGCGAATTCGCCAAAGCGGGTGCGGAAATTCTGGGTGTGTCGAAGGATTCGCCCAAAAAGCACCAGAACTTTATCGCCAAACACGATCTGACTGTTGCCCTTGCGACCGATGCCGAGGAGGGTGGCCTGTCCGATGCGCTGGGTATCTGGACCGAGAAAAAGATGTACGGGAGAACCTATATGGGCATGGTCCGCACAACCTATCTGGTTGGGACCGACGGCAAAATCGCGCAGGTCTGGGACAAGGTGAAAGTCAAAGGTCACGCGGATGAGGTTCTGGCCGCCGCCCAGGCGCTCTGACGCCGATGAGCCGGTCCCTATCTGCAGCTATTGCGGGCGCTTTGCTGACGCCCGATCCACACGCCAAAGCGATGGCGACACGCGAAGTGGCGCGCAATTGGCGGTTGGGACGGCTCGATTTCATCTTTGACACGCCGATGCCGGAAGCGCCTGCTTGGCCCGACAGGCCGGAACTGATGGACCCTCGGCATATGCCCCGACGCGGCAAAGGCGGGTCAGAGAAAGGGCGCATCGCCTTGTGGCATGCGCTCGCGCATATCGAATTTGTCGCTATCGATCTGGCGCTCGACATGGCCGGGCGCTTCGGGGAGCAGATGGGGGAAGAGTTTGTTTCCGATTTTCTAGCCGTAGCAGCAGACGAGGCGATGCATTTCGCCTTGCTTGACCGGAAGTTGAAAATGCACGGCAGCTTCTACGGCGCGTTGCCAGCGCATGCGGGCCTTTGGGAGACAGCTGAACGCACGGCGCATGACGTGTCAGCGCGGCTGGCCATTGTGCCGATGGTTTTGGAAGCACGTGGTCTTGACGTCACACCTGCCACGCTGGAGAGGGTCCGCTCGCAGGGCGACCAGACCGGTGCAAAAATACTTGCGCGAATCCTTGACGATGAAATTCGCCACGTCGGAATCGGAACCAAGCATTTTGTCGCAATTTGCCGACAAAGCGGAGAATCACCCGAAAAACGTTGGAAATCCTTGGTTCGCGA
>JAHDDJ010000038.1:4111-5682 GCA_020629385.1 Erythrobacter sp. | reverse complement strand
ATGTCGCGGATCGCCGTTGCTGACGGAGAGCGTGTGAAGAAGGGTGACATTATCGGCTATGTCGGTTCGACTGGCCGTTCGACCGGCCCGCATCTTCACTACGAAGTGCGTGTGGGCGGTAAGGCGGTCAACCCGATCCCTTACATGGTCGAAAGCGAAGCGCAGCAAGCTTATGAGCTGGCGCTGGAAGACCAGAGTGCGGCTCGCGGCGGCGACTGATCTTTTCCATACATTGCGGTAAACGCCGCAACGCAAAGTAAGGCTGCGAGCTAATCGCGGCCTTTTTTGTGTCGTTTTCGCTTGCCGCCAAGGGCCTCGTGAATAGGATGGGTTTCAGAGAGGAACCCGATGCACCCGATACAATTTGCCCAGAGCCAACCCGACCATCCTGCCGTGATCATGGCAGGCAGCGGAGAGACGGTAACCTACCGCGAACTGAACGAAGCAGCCAACCGCATCGCCCATTGGATGCGCAGCCAGGGTTTGCAGGCGGGCGACGCGTTTGGCTTGCTGATGGAAAACAGCGCCCGTTACTACGAAATTTACTGGGCATCACAGCGCGCCGGATTGGTGCTGGTGCCGATTTCGACGCATCTGACCGCTGCTGAAATTGCCTATATTCTGGGCGATAGTGATGCGAAGCTACTGATCACCAGTCGCAAATTTGACGCCATAGTGCCGGATTTGCCGAAACATGGCGCTGACTTGCCGACATTGACATTCGGCGGTGGCGGTGAGGAAATTCTGGCGGGAATGTCTGTCGATCCGATTGCCGACCAAAGCGTTGGCCGCGTGATGCTCTACAGCTCCGGAACGACCGGTCGCCCGAAGGGTATTCTGCCCGCCCCGCCGGAAGATCCAGCTGTCGAAGCGCCCACGCCGCTGATGGGGCTTGCGACTATGGGGTTCCAGATCAAAGGCGATGGTAGCAGCGTCTATCTCTCTCCTGCGCCGCTCTACCACGCAGCGCCGTTGGGCTGGTCGACCACCATCCATCGGCTCGGCGGGACTGTGGTGGTGATGGAGAAATTCGATCCCGAAGGCGCGCTCGCGGCAATCGAGAAATACGGCATTACCGACAGCCAGTGGGTCCCGACCCATTTTGTGCGGATGCTCAAACTGCCCGAAGATGTGCGCAGCAAATATGATCTGTCGACGCACCAGCATGCCATCCATGCGGCGGCGCCTTGCCCGGCGGACATCAAGGAAGCGATGATCGACTGGTGGGGGCCGATTATCTTCGAATATTATGCGGGCAGCGAAGGCAATGGCATGACCATGATCGGCAGCCCCGACTGGATGACGCATCGCGGCTCGGTCGGACGCGCCATACTCGGTACAATCCATGTCTGCGATGATGACGGCGAGGAAGTGCCGGTGGGCGAGGAAGGCGCAATCTTCTTCGAAAGCCCCTATCCTTTCCAGTATCACAAGGACCCGTCCAAGACGAAAGAGGCTACCCACCCGAAAGGCTGGACCACTTTGGGCGATATCGGGCGGCTGGACGAGGAAGGGTTTCTGTATCTGACCGACCGCCGCTCCAACATGATCATCTCGGGCGGCGTGAACAT
>JAHDDJ010000038.1:0-4011 GCA_020629385.1 Erythrobacter sp. | reverse complement strand
ATGACCGGCGGCAGCCCGCATATGGTGGCCAGCCTGGTCACCTTCGATGCGCCGATCCACATGAAATATCGCAAGCTGACGCAAGACTGGTTCATGCCCAAGAACCTCAGCCAGATTGAGGGCGAGATACGCTCCATTGCGCAGGATACCGTCCAGCGGATGCTCGATGCCGGGCCGGAAGTGGATTTCTGCAAGCTCGTTTCCGCGCCCTATCCGCTGCATGTGGTGATGCAGATATTGGGTGTGCCCGAAGAAGACGAGGCGCGCATGCTGATGCTGACCCAGCAGATGTTCGGCGGTCAGGATGAAGATCTCAACCAGTCGGGTATGAAGAATATGACGCCCGAACAGATCACCATGCTGGTGGCCGGTGCGGTGAAGGATTTCGAAGCCTATTTTGCCAAACTCACGGCAGAAAAACGCGCCAACCCGACAGGCGACGTGGCCAGCACTATCGCCAATGCGACGGTCGATGGCGAACCGCTCAATGACCGCGATATGATGGGCTATTACATCATTGTCGCAGCGGCGGGGCATGACACAACCTCGGCTTCGACCGCAGGGGCTATGCTGGCATTGGCGCGCGATCCCGAACAATTCGCCAGGGTCAAGGCGGACCGCTCCTTGTTGGCGGGTATAGTCGAGGAGGCAATCCGCTGGACCAGCCCGGTGCAGCATTTCATGCGTACAGCCGCTGAAGATGTGGAGATTGGCGGCCAGAAAATCGCCAAGGGTGACTGGCTGATGATCAACTATGTCGCGGCCAATCACGACCCGGCACAATTCGATGATCCGCGCCGCTTTGACGCAGCCCGCAGCCCCAACCGCCATCTCGCTTTCGGAGCGGGCGCGCATCAATGCCTCGGCCTGCATCTGGCGCGGCTGGAAATGCGGATATTGTTCGAGACCTTGCTGGACCGGGTCGAAGCTGTGGAGCTGGCAGGCGAACCTGCCCGCTCCAAATCGACCTTTGTTGGAGGGCTGAAGACACTGCCGCTGCGGATCACGGCGTCGTGATCGGGCACGACCCGCTCGACTTTACCGGCAAGCAGGTGCTGATTGTTGGCGGGTCCAGCGGCATCGGCAATGGCATGGCGCAGGCCTTCCGGGCGCGCGGGGCAGAGGTGCATGTCTGGGGCACGCGGCCAAGCGCGGACGATTACGCGAAGGATGAAGGCTGCGACCTCACCGGCCTGCATTACACATCGGTCGACGTATCCGATCCGTCTGCGGTGGATGCAGCGCCCGATATGGACCGGCTGGATGTGCTCGTTCTCTGTCAGGGCGCCGTGCGGTACAACCGCGCCGAGTTCGAGCGCGAGGCATGGCATCAGGTGCTCGATGTCAATCTGAACTCGGTGATGGATTGTGCGCGCAAATTTCATGACGCGCTGCGGGAGGCGGAAGGTTCGCTGATCGTCGTCAGCTCCACCGCCGCGTTCCACGCAACCGTCGGCAACCCGGCCTATGGCGCGTCAAAGGCGGGAGCGGTGGCGCTGGTGCGCACGCTCGCCTCGGCCTGGGCGCGTGATGGCATAAGGGTGAACGGCATCGCGCCGGGCTATGTCAAAACCAAGATGACCGCCGTGACGTTCGACGATGAAAAACGCACCGAACATGTCCTGCGGTCGATCCCCTTGCGCCGGACCGGAGAGCCATCGGAACTGGCAGGCGCGGCGCTGTTTCTCGCCTCTCCGCTGTCATCCTATGTGCTGGGCCAGACGCTGGTGGTCGATGGCGGCCTGACGCTAACGTAAAGTGTTCCAAGCCTTTGAGTTGGAATCAAAAAACGAACAGCATTGTTCCGATTTTCCTGTCATTTGCACGCCATATGTGTTATATAATGACGCATGAGAAAAACATATGAACAGGGAGTGCCTGAACTCTTCATCGAGTTTTCGGGTAGGATTTCGTGAGCCTATTTGCCGACCATAATCTGCCATTTGCCGTTGCGCTGGGTATTATGGTATTACTTGCCGTGGCGCAGTTTCTTGGCGTCAGCGATATGCTCGACGGGACCGATACGGATGTCGATCTGGATGTAGATTTCGACGCGGACACAGATGTGGCCAGCGTCGGGGCGGTCGATGGATTGATGAGCCTGATCGGGCTGGGCCGCGTGCCTTTCACGATCTGGCTGGCCAGTTTCCTGTTTATATTCGCCGGAATTGGCGTTGGAACGCAGATGTTTGCGGAAAACCTGACAGGTTCGCCGCTTTATGTCTGGCTTGCCGCGCTGATTGCGGGCGGCGCGGCGTTACCGGTGAACGGTATCGTTGTGCGGCCGCTCGCTGCCATCCTTCCGCAGGATGAAACGACGGCAGTTTCTGTCAATACGCTGGTGGGGCGCCGCGCCAAGATCCTTGACGGGACAGCGCGCGCAGCATCACCGGCACGCGCCCGGGTCCGCGATTATCACGGGCAGGCGCATAATGTGATGGTCGAACCGCATGATCAGACCGAAACATTGCAGGCGGGTGAAACCGTCCTGCTGGTCCGCCGCGAGGGCGGGACCTTTTTCGCAAGCCGGCTCGATGAGCCGCGGCTTGCGCCAACAGACTAGAACAAAGGGAAATATATGGAGAATTTGACGACAATCGGAATTTGGGTCGGGTCGGGCTTTGCCTTTCTGCTGGTGGTCGGCTTTACGATCACCCGCCTGTATCGCCGCGCCACGAAGGAAATCGGCTTTGTCCGGACAGGTTTTGGCGGCGAGAAAGTCGTGATGAATGGCGGTGCACTTGTGCTGCCCGTTCTGCACGAGACAATGCCGGTCAATATGAACACCGTGCGCCTTGCGGTCGAACGCAAGAATGCAGACGCGCTGATCACGCTCGACCGTCTGCGGATCGATGTGAAAGCGGAATTCTATGTCCGTGTGCGCCCTGATAGCGAAGCGATTGCCATGGCCGCGCAAACATTGGGCCTGCGGACCATGCAGCCCGAAGCGCTGAAGGATCTGGTGGAAGGTAAATTCGTCGACGCGCTACGCTCCGTCGCAGCAGGCATGACGATGAACGAGCTGCACGAACAGCGCGCCGATTTCGTCCAGAAAGTGCAGCAAGTGTCGTCAAACGATCTGGCTATGAACGGCCTGGAGCTGGAATCGGTCTCGCTAACCGGTCTCGACCAGACATCGATCGAGCATTTCAACGCCAATAACGCGTTCGATGCCGAGGGTCTGACCAAGCTGACCGAGCAGATCGAACTGCGCAAGAAAGCGCGCAACGACATCGAACAGGACACACGTGTCCAGATGGAAACCAAGAACCTCGAAGCGGACAAGAAGAGTTTCGAAATCGGGCGTGACAATGAATATGCCCGGTTGGAGCAGGAGCGCGAAGTCGAAGTGCGGCGTGCGGCGCAATCTTCCGAAATTGCCCGTGAACAGGCGGAGCGAAGCCGCGAAGCCGATGCAGCCCGGATCGAGGCCAAGAAACAGGTCGACAGCCAGCAGATCGAGGCCGACCGTGCGGTTGAGGAGGCCCGGATCGATCAGGTTCGTGCGCTCGAAATCGCCCGTCAGGAACAGCAGATCGCTGTCCAGAACAAGTCTCGCGAGGAAAGCCAGGCCAGAGCCGAGGCTGACGCAGCGCGTGCAACTGCTGTTGCTGCGGAAGAAGGCGTTCTGACTGCCAAGGAAACCGAGATTGCCGATCGTGAAAAGCGGATCGAGTTAATCGAGGCGGCCAAGATCGCCGAACGCGATGCGATCAAGATCAAGGTCGAAGCTGAAGCTGAAAAAGATGCTGCGGCCAACCGTGCCGAAGCCGCACGGCTGGAAGCATCGGGTGAGGCCGAGGCGGAGAAACTGCGCGCTGAAGCTGCCCGTGTCCGATTTGAGGTCGAGGCCGCCGGTCAGCAAGCGATCAACGAAGCCGCCAATATCCTGTCGATGGACCAGATCAGCCTGCAGACAAAACTGGCGCTGCTGAAGGTGCTGCCCGAGGTCATCAGGGAAAGTGCAAAGCCGATGGAGGCAATCGACTCGATCAAGATCGTGCAGGTCGA
>JAHDDJ010000037.1 GCA_020629385.1 Erythrobacter sp. | reverse complement strand
ATATGCTCTCTCAAGCAGAAGAGAGAGAACCTATGAGAAAATATCTAGCCGCAATGCTTGCATCCGGAACCGCGCTCAGCCTGATGGGGTGCCAGGAAACGCCAGTCGATTCCGATACGTCCGAACCAACCACGGAAGTCTTGCTCGCCCAAGCCACTCTCGACTTTCCCGGATCAGATGCGGATGCTGCGGCAACTATCAACGCGTCAAACAACCGCGCATCCATCACGATACTTGCGAACGGCCTCAGCGAAGGCACTCGCGGGTTCCATCTGCATGAAACCGGCTCGTGTGAAGCACCCGATTTCAAATCAGCAGGCGGTCACCTCAACCCGCTGGGCAAAGCACATGGTAGCAGATCCGAAGGCGGCAGCCATGTCGGTGATCTCCCCAATCTCGAAACTGGCACGGACGGCTCGGCAACGCTGACCTACACCATCGATGGCACTCTCGATGACATCGAGGCCTGGCTGTTCGACGAAGACGGAACCGCAGTGGTCATCCACGAAGGTGCAGACGACTATCTTACTGACCCTTCCGGGGATGCTGGCGCACGCATTGCCTGCGGCGTTCTGCAGCAACCGGAATGATCAAGCGCTAGATTTCCTCGCCGGCGGCCCTTGCCCGGTCCACCACTGTGGTTTCGGCTGTCGGCACCAAACGATACGCAGCGATCAACAAGATCGTCCCTATAGGTGCGGCGACCAGAAGGGAAAGAACCCCGGTCGAAAGACTGTCAGTCGCGGTCGAAACCTGACCAGCCAAATAGGGCCCAAGTGCCAAGCCTATCAACGTTGTCGACAGAAAGAAGGTTGCAGTCGCCGTTCCGCGCATTCTTGGCAAAACCAGATCCTGAGATGTCGCCGCAGCCGCGCCCAAAGCCGAGCTGGCAAACAGGCTGATGACGAAATTCAGGAAGTAGAACAGCATCACATTGTCGGTCGTAAACGCAACGATCAACGGAATAACCGGCGCAAGCAGGCCGAACATGACGACCAGCAAACGGCCCGATGGATTACGCTCTCGCAAATAGTCGGCAACACGGCCACCGATAATAACGCCCAGGAAACCGCCCATCGCGCCCGGTCCGCCGATCCACCAGCCTACAAGGCTCGGCGATTCGCCCAGTTCACGAATGGCGTATGGCGCCGCCCAGAAGCTGATCGCATAGGCTGCGAATGCCACCATACCGTAGCCAAGAATTGTACACAGGAATGCAGGCGACCCCCAGATCAGCGCAAAGGCAGGAGGATCCCTCCGTTTGAGCGACGTGGCCCACGAAAACACCGCGTAATATCCAATCGCAACAGCAATCCATTGCGGCACATTGCCTGTGATTTCAATCAGACCATATGCACAGGCAGCGATGATCGCTGCTGCCAAAATGTTCATGCCCAGCGCTCTACCGCCATGCCGTGCAGCCTGAATAAAGGTGAACGGTGGAATCACGGCAAACAGCTCGTTCAAAAAGCCTCGGAAAGGATCTTTGACCGGCTCAGAAATAATTCCGTCCGCCTGACCGCGAACAGGTTCTCTCAACGTGGCCACCCAAATCGCCAGGAGCAGTCCGGGCACACCAACCGCCAGAAATGCCGCTTGCCAGCCGACGAAACCCAATGGTCCGCCATCGGGATAGGCCGCATTCCAGCGTTCGACAATCAGACCGCCGATGAACAGCGAAATACCACCACCGAGGTACAGGCCGGAAGAATAGATCGCGAGTGCGGTCGCACGCATGCGCTTGGGAAACCAGTCTGAAATCAGCGAGTAAGCCGCCGGGCTTGCGGTCGCTTCACCCACGCCCACACCGATACGGGCGACGCTCAGCGTCATGAAGCTTTTGGCAAACCCTGACAAAGCAGTCATTGCCGACCAAAGCGCAAGGCCGATAGTCATAAGGCGAATTCGGTGCCAACTATCGGCGAGCTTACCAAGCGGGATGCCAAACAAGGCATAGAAGACGCCGAAAGCGGTCCCGTAGAGAAAACCCAGATCATCATCGCCAATGCCCAGATCGGCTTTGATGTCTTCGGCGAGGATCGAAATAATATTGCGATCAACAAAATTGAGGATGTAGACGATGACCAGAATGCCCAGCGCATACCAGCTATAGCCGGGAACTTTCTCTTCCTCTGATACGGCCGCGCCATTGTCCTTGACGTCTGTCTTATCCTGCATATCGGGTTCCATCTGCTAAACCGGCTTCCTCGAAACCCTTTTGGCGCAATCGGCAACTATCGCAAGTGCCGCATGCAAGTCCTTCCGGCGTCGGATCGTAGCAAGACCAGCTCATTCCGGTATCCAGCCCCAGCCGGTTGGCTTCTTCAGCGATTTGACGCTTCGTCATGTCTTGTAACGGTGTGTGGATAGTGAACGGTTTGCCTTCCACACCGGCCTTTGTACCCAGACGCGCAGTTTCCGCGAAGCTGGCAATAAATTCAGGCCTGCAATCCGGATATCCGGAATAGTCGAGCGCATTTACGCCGATAAATAGATCGCGTGCACCGACGACTTCCGCCCACGCGAGGGTGAGCGAGAGGAAAACGAGGTTGCGGGCGGGTACATAGGTGACCGGAATATCAGCGCCGACACCATCTTTGGGTACATCGATATTATCGGTTAGCGCCGATCCACCGAAAGCACGCAAATCCAGCGGCAACACTTCATGGCGTTCGCAAGCGAGATGAGCCGCTATTCGCTTGGCCGATTCGAGTTCGACCCGGTGACGTTGACCATAATCGATTGTCAGCGCGAAAAGGCGGAAGCCGTTTTCACGCGCTATCGCGGCAGAAACCATCGAATCGAGCCCTCCGGAAAGGAGGACAACCGCAGCTTGATTTTCGGAGTTGTGTAGTCTGTCGGACATGGGCAGATTGCTAGGCGGTTTCCCCCGCGCTCGCAATCACTTCTGGTCACCCGCCACAAGTCCCGATCCGCCGACCTTCAGCTGTAAATTCGAAGTGCTTGGTTCCAACAATTCCCTGCCCGTCGATCTGGACAAGTGACGCAGTCTCTTTGCGGATATTGGTTCGGCCATAGCCATTCCCGCGGCATGTATACTGAACCGTGACTTGTTCGGAACCATCTTCGACAATGACCCGCGTGCACTTCTCACCCGGATGGCGCAGCTGGATTAACTGGCGACCATTTCTCAGGCAAATCCGTTCCGACACACCTGAGCCACGATAGCGGATCTCCCACTGACCAGCACTCAGACCATCCAGCATGGCAAGCCCCGGAGCCTGCGCAGCTGCCGGCATAAACAATGCCGTAGCCAGACCAGCCGCCAGCAGCAGCTTCAATCCAACTTCAAAGAACAGTGTCCGCGTCATTATCCTCATCAAACCCCACGATGCTTTCGCATAATAGCACATTTCCGCCAATACGGCAAAGCGTTCTTTATCATCGGTGAACCGTTAAAGACTGATCGGGAAGTTTCGGGAACAGAACGCACAGTTCACGTGAATCAAGCCGGTTTCGTCGCGCATGTCCGTCAACTCGGCCTCCCCGAACCGTGACAGCACATCTTCATAATGTTCGACTGTACAGCGACAGCCGCGCGTAAGCTGGCGCCCAGAAAGGATTCGAACCTCTTCTTCCTCGTGAAAAAGCCGCCAGACCAGCGCCTCCATGGATAGCTCTGTATCGAGCAATTCCTCATGGCGGATGCTCCCTGCCATAATCGCCACATGCTCCCATTCCGGGTGATCAAGCCTGACGTGAAGCCGCTCCTTGCCTTCTTCTCCATCCGGGAGGTGCTGGACCAGCAGTCCAGCCGCAACACAGCCGTCACCGTTGGAGTGTACACCGACGCGGATCAGGGTTGGCAATTGCTCGGACTGGACGAAATAGGCTTCACACGCCTCGCTCAAAGATTCTCCCTCAAGTGGCACAATGCCTTGATAGCGTCCCTTTCCGCCCGACCGGTCAAAGGTTATCGCGAGATAGGCTTTGCCAAACAAAGCGTAGAGTGACGGGTTTGCGCCCAGCTCCGCCAATCTGTCAGCATCAAAATCGACATATCCGCGCAATTCGCCATTGCGAAAGTCGCAAGCGAGCAATCGGATCACGCCGCCATCAGTCTGGGCCTGCATGGTCATCTGACCATCATCCTGCTTGACCAGCCCGCCCATAAGCGCGGTCAGCACCAGAGCCTCCGCCAGCACAAGTGTTATCGCTGGCGGGTAATCATGGGCTGACAGAATTGTTTCCAACACATCGTCAAGACGCACTGCGCGGCCACGTGCATTGCGCACCGGAATGGTGAAATTCAGCACCTGATCGCTGAAAATTTCGTTCGTCTGTGTCATCGCCCGAATATGGGGGTGATCCGGAATAAAGCCAGCCCGTTCTGAACGGCTCGTGTTCTACAGCTTGTTTAAGGCCCAGAGCAGGATCGACTTCTGACCATGAATCCGGTTCTCGGCTTCATCGAAGACCTTGGATTGCGCACTTTCGAACACAGCCTCGTTGACCTCGTCGCCGACATGTGCCGGGAGGCAATGCAGGAAGATGGCGTCCGGCTTTGCCCGCGCCATCAGCGCTTCATTGACTTGGTAAGGCGCCATTGCGGCGAGCTTTTCCTCGGCGTTCGCTTGACCCATGGATATCCATGTATCGGTCACAATCACATCAGCACCGCTGGCAGCCGCATCGGCATCTTGTGTAAGCTCAACGCGTGCGCCTCGTTCACGTGCAGTGTCCACGAATTCACGCTCGGGCTCGTAGCCCGCAGGTGTGGCTACGCGGACATTGAATTTCAGCAATCCGGCCGCCTCAAGGATCGAATGGAGGACATTATTGCCATCGCCGAACCAGGCGACCTCCAGCCCTGGAAGCGGTTTTTTCTGCTCCAGAATAGTCAAGAGGTCAGCCACGATCTGGCAAGGATGCGAACGGTCCGTCAGGCCATTGATCACTGGCACCGTTGCGTAGCGGGCCATTTCCTCAACCTTGGCATGATCATCGGTGCGGATCATAATCGCATCTGCCATACGGCTCAGCACGCGGGCCGTGTCTGCAATCGACTCACCACGGCCAAGCTGGCTGGTGCCTGATTCCAGAATGAAAACGGAACCGCCAAGCTGGCGCATGGCAATGTCAAAGCTAACCCGCGTACGGGTTGAGTTTTTCTCGAAAATCATCGCCAGAACAAAACCGTCCAGCGGCTTGTCGGTATCAGGAACGGCTTTAGGCCAACCATTCCGTGCCGCCTTCCGGTCATGCGCATCATTCAGCATCGCCGCGATTGCATCGCTGCCCGCATCGCCAAGGTCGAGGAAGTGACGCACGGACATCATGCAGGCTCGGGCACGACATAGTCGGCGGCACCAGCCGACAATTTCTCGAAGAACTCTTCGATCTCGGCATCACCGATCACCAGTGGCGGGAGAAGACGGATTGTGTTGTCGCCAGCGGCCACCATCATGAGCTGATGATTGTCACGCAGATGGACAAAGAATGGGCGGCTTTCGACCTTCATCTTGAGGCCCAGCATCAATCCCTTGCCGCGCACCAGTTCGAACAGATCCGGATAATTGCCGATGAACTGCTCCAGCCGGCTACGGATACGTTCGCTCTTTTCGGTTACTTCGGCAAGGAACTCGTCATTCGCCACCGCCTCCATCACGGCCACGCCCGCGGCCATGGCAAGCGGATTGCCGCCATAGGTAGATCCATGCGTACCGAAAGTCATGCCGCGTGCTGCCTTCTCGGTCGCAAGACAGGCACCCAGCGGGAAGCCGCCGCCGATACCTTTGGCCGAAGCGACAATATCGGGCGTGATGCCATAATGCTCATAAGCATAGAGCTTTCCGGTACGCGCAACACCGCATTGCACCTCGTCCAGTACAAGCATCAGATCATGCTCGTCAGCCAAAGCACGTAAACCCTGCATAAATTCGTCCGACGCCGGACGGATCCCGCCCTCGCCCTGGATCGGCTCAACCAGAAAACCTGCGGTGTTCGGGCCAATCAGCGACTTGGCCATTTCCAGATCATCAAACTCGCAATATTTAAAGCCTTCGAGCAGGGGCTGGAACCCATGATGCATCTTCGTCTGGTTGGACGCGCTGATGGTCGCCATCGTCCGACCATGAAAGGCATTGGTAAAGGTGATCAGCTCATGCCGATGCTCGGCACCGGCAGACTGGTGATAGGCACGCGCAGTTTTGATGGCAGTTTCCACTGCCTCTGCGCCCGAGTTGGTGAAGAAAACCGTGTCGGCAAAAGTGTGATCAACCAGCATCTGCGCCAGTTGTTCGCCTTGCGGGCTGCCATAGAGATTGGAGACATGCATCAATGTCTCGGCCTGTTTCTGGATCGCCCCGATCAGCCCTTTATGCGAATGGCCAAGCAGGTTGACCGCAATGCCGCTGGCGAAATCCAGATAACGCGTGCCGTCCTCGTCAATCAGGTGGCAGTGATCGCCGCGCACCGGGCGAACACCACAACGTGGATAAACGGGCATGAGCGGAGTGATAGCCATTATGGTAGTCCTGTTATTCCGGACGCATGAAGCGCCCCACGATCCAATTCAAAAACGAATGGCGACCCCATAGGAGCCGCCATTCAAAATATCTATTCACTTGAAACCACTTTGGTCAATTGATGTGACCATTAAGCGGTTGGCAAGTGCAGCAATCGATCAGTTCGCCTTACTCGGCCGGAACCAGATTAACCGCTGAATGTTTGCCGCGTCGGTCTACCTCAAGGTCGAACTGGTAACGCTCTCCCTCATTGATGCCCTGCAGACCCGAACGCTCGACAGCGCTGATATGCACGAACGCATCAGGCTGTCCATCGTCACGCACGAGGAAACCAAAGCCCTTCATCGCGTTGAAGAACTTCACCGTTCCAGTAGCTTTCTCACCGGTCAGTTCGCGCTGCGGTGCGCCGCCACGGTCTCCGCCGGCACCACCGCGATCACCGCGATCACCGCCGCCACTCTGAACCGGAATAACATCGCCCACGACCTGCAGATCCTGCGCCGAAGTTTTGCCACCGCGATCGACCAGATTGTATTCCAGGCCCTGGCCTTCGGCGAGCCCTTCCAGACCCGCACGCTCGACAGCAGAGATGTGTACGAAAACGTCTTCGCCGCCACCTTCTTGCTGGATAAAGCCGAAGCCTTTCTGGCTGTTGAAGAATTTTACGACACCTTTGCCGGTACCGACCACTTGTGCGGGCATGCGGTTGAACCCGCCGCCTCCGCCAGCGCCGCCGCCGCCCTGGCCGCCGCGGAAACCACCGCCTCCGCCGCCACGATTACCACCACCGAAGCGATCACCGCCACCGCCGAAACGGTCACCACCGCCTCCAAAACGATCGCCGCCGCCATAGCTGTCACCGCCGCCGAAATTGCCGCCGCCACCGAATGGATCGAAACTGTCTTCACCAAATCCGTCGCGCTTGTCACGGCCCCGACCACGGCGCCCTTTATCATAACCCATAATTCTAAACGTACCTTCGTATCTCCGCCCGGTAATCAATAAGCCAGCGACACGGACGGACAGCGCGCAGGGCATGCTATGTTGGAAAAGACTCGGGTCCCTTCCTCCACAATCCGCAAGCATAGCGCACAATACGCTTCGGCGCGAATTATTTAGCGTCTGCCCCATCCCTGACGAAACAATGTGACATTTTCGCATAGCGAAAGCGGTTGCTGTGTTGCCGCAGCTGCGGCAGTAGTTCGCGAAAGACAGGAGCAAACTATGAGTGATTTCAGACGCCTTTCGGACAACGTTTTGGCCAGCCCGCAAATCAGTCTCGATGATATCGCCACGGCAAAAAGCGAAGGCGTTGCACTGATTATCAACAACCGCCCTGATGGCGAAGAGGAAGGCCAGTTGGAAGGCGCCGCTGTCGAACAGGCAGCGCGAGAGGCTGGCATCCAATACATCGCCATTCCAATCGGCCAGGCCGGCTTCAGCCAGCCGCAAGTTCAAGCCATGGCTGACGCTCTGGAAGCTGCTGAAGGTCAGGCTCTGGCCTATTGCCGGTCAGGTACACGCTCCACCTTCCTGTGGTCTTTGGCACAAGCCAGCAAAGGCACGGATTCCGATACCATCGCTTCTGCTGCTCGTGCAGCGGGGTATGATGTCAGCCCGGTCCGCGCGGCGATGGACATGCTTGCCGCACAAGCCGGATAGCAGCCGCTATCGACGGTAATCGAGCGGCGGATCGCGATCACCGAGAAGCGACTCATACACGTAATCCGGACCGCGTGATGCGTCGAATTCGGCCTTGGCTGCCGCGCGCAACTCGGGTTTGGTGTACAGTTCGACCGCCATCAACGTCATCGCCTTTGCGGCATGCTGGGTGCCCTTGGCACCTATGGAATGCCCACTTGCAGCAGAAGATTGCCAGCTATGCGCACTCGTGCCGGGAACCCACGTTGCGGTAGCGAGACTGACGGTCGGCGTTGCCCAGGAAACATCTCCGACATCGGTTGAACCGTAGCCGAGAGACAATTCGTAAGGTTGTATTTGTTCGACCTCTTCCAGTGGACGGGCTGCATCGCCCAGACTCTTGGAAATCTCCGCCGCCCAGATCTTTTCTTCGTCGGTATAGGTAAATCCTCCCAGGTCACGGAGCTTCGCATCCAACGCTTTTTGTAGCGTCTCATTGACCAGTTTCGGATTGTTGCCGTGAATGATTTCCCATTCCACCTGCGTGCCGGTACCCAATGCGGCACCACGCGCTGTATCTTCCAGCCGCGCCCATAGCGCTTTGACTTCGTCTGCTTCGGAATGGCGTACGTAATAAAACACTTCGGCAGAATCGGGGATCACGTTGGGGGCCGCTCCGCCTTCGGTGATCACATAGTGGATACGCGTATTCATGGTCGTATGCTCACGCATCATATTGACCATCATGTTCATTGCTTCGACGCCGTCGAGTGCCGAACGACCGCGCTCGGGTGCGCCAGCAGCATGGGCGGAAACACCGGTGAAGCGGAATTTGGCCGAGCGGTTCGCCAGCGTGGTTCTCGCCGCAGCACTGTTCCGGTCGCTGGGATGCCAATCGATGGTGAAATCGACATCGTCGAACAGCCCTTCACGGACCATATACACTTTGCCTGAGCCGCCTTCCTCTGCAGGCGTTCCGTAAAGGCGGACGCGGCCCGGCGTGCCGGTTTTTTCCAGCCATTCCTTTATCGCAATCGCAGCAGTCAGCGAGCCTGCGCCGAACAGATTATGACCGCATGCGTGCGAGGCGTCCTTGCCATCGATCATCTCGCGCACAGGAGCGGCAGACTGGTTGATGCCCGGCAAAGCGTCGAATTCGGCCAAAAGGGCAATGACCGGCCCACCTTCTCCCCACTCGCCGACAAAGGCGGTAGGAATTCCGGCAACGCCTTCTCGCACGGTGAACCCTTCTTGTTGCAGTTCAGTTTTGAGCAAACCGCTGGATTTCAGTTCCAGATAGCCAAGCTCGGCGTGATCCCAGATTTCTTGTGCCACACGCGTAGTGCGTTCCGACTGCGCCTCCACCGCGTCTAACGGGTCCACCTCCTGAGCAATGACCTGCGGTGCGACAAGAAGCGCAGCAACTGCTGCCAGGCTGGTAAGTGTTCGCATGTTAGAATTTCCCCTCTGTCCGGCATAGTATCGCGCAAAGATACGCGTGCAAGTCTCGACCCGTGCTGACATTTGTGTCAATAGGCCGCGCATGGAACAGCTGCTTCAACTCGGCGGATCATTGCTTGCGATTCTCGCGCTTGGGTGGCTTGCATCGAAATTGCAGCTGGGTGGCGATCGCCGTATCCGCAGCGAGGCCGAAGCGAGGGAATTAGCCGATGAAGCTGTCAGCGGTTTTGATCCGATCGATATCGCGTTGGACCGCGCTGGCTACGGGGCACTAATGCGTGATGAACAAGGCCGCATTCTAATGCTCCGCCGCCATGGCACTCATTTTGCCGGGCGATTGATCGAAAAGCGGCCACAGGCACGGCTGGACCAAAATCTGCTGATCATCGAGGCAGAAGACCGCCCATTCGGTGCTGTAACGCTGGATCTGGGCAAGAACGCGCAAATCTGGGCTGCCAGTCTCCGCCGGTTGGAGACACGCTGACATGCCCGATTTCTCGCCCGTCGATTATGCCGTCCCCGCCTTCGTTATTCTGGTCCTCGCGGAAATGCTCTGGGCATGGAAGAAGCGGCCCGATGCCTACGAGCCGCGCGATACGCTGACGTCGCTGGCATTCGGTCTGGGTAGCACGGTCGCAGGCGCGCTGTTCGGCAGCTTCGCTATCGCGCTGTTTTTCTGGGCCTACCAGTTCCGCATCTTCGACTTCGGCACCGAATGGTGGGCGGTCTGGTGGGCGTGGCCGCTCTGCTTCATTCTCGACGATCTCAAATATTACTGGGTTCACCGCGCAGGGCACCGTATTCGCTGGTTCTGGGCTAGCCACGTCAATCACCATTCGAGCCAGCATTACAACCTCAGCACCGCACTCCGGCAAAGCTGGACCGGCGCCTTCACGCTGGGCTTCCTGTTTGCCCTTCCGCTCGTTTTCCTTGGCTTTCATCCGGTGATGCTGGCGATCTGCGGCGGGTTTAACCTGATCTACCAGTTCTGGATCCATACCGAGGCGATCAACCGGATGCCGCGCTGGTTCGAGGCAGTGATGAACACGCCGAGCCATCACCGCGTGCACCACGCGACCAATCCGCGCTATCTTGACCGCAATTATGCCGGTGTGTTCATCATCTGGGACCGGATGTTCGGCACATTCCAGCCGGAGGTTGATGACGAGAAAATCCGTTATGGCATCGTCAAGCAGCTTGGCAGCTTCAACCTGTTATGGGCCGTATTCCATGAATGGATCGGCATGGTCCGCGATATCTGGAGCGCCCCGTGGCGGTTTAAGCTATCCTACCTTTTACGCGAACCGGGCTGGACACATGACGGATCACGCGAGACATCCGATATGATCCGGGACCGCTGGCTGGCACGACAGCATACTGCCGATGCTGAAAAACCAGTGGTTGAAAACAACGCAATTGCGCGCGGAGGCAACCCCGCCTAATCCTCTCCGTCAAAGGAGAGAACATGCAGCAGTTTGATTACGTCGTTATCGGCGGCGGTAGCGGTGGCAGCGCGGTTGCCGGACGTCTGGCGGAATATGGCAAGAATTCTGTCTGCTTGCTGGAGGCAGGCGGGCGCAATGACAATCTGCTGGTGAAAACACCAGGCTTCATGCCTTTCCTGCTCAAGAACACCAATTACCGTTTCGATACAGTACCGCAAAAGGGACTGAACGGGCGCATCGGGTACCAACCACGTGGTAAAGGCCTTGGCGGATCCTCGGCCATCAACGCGATGGTGTATATCCGTGGCAACAAATGGGATTACGACAATTGGGCCGATATGGGCTGCACCGGCTGGTCCTATGACGATGTCCTGCCCTTCTTCAAATATGCCGAAAGCAACGAGCGCGGCGGAGACGAATTTCACGGGTCGGAGGGCCCGCTATTCGTATCCGACCAGAAGTGGCTCAATCCGACCAGCAAAGCCTTTGTAGCGAGCGCAGAATCCTTGCAGCTGCGCGCCAACGAGGATTTCAACGGCGAGCGTCAGGACGGCTTCGGTGTTTACCAGGTCACACAGCGCAACGGGGAGCGCTGGTCCGCCGCCCGCGCCTATGTCGAGCCTTTGCGCGATATGGAGAATTTGCAGGTCCTCACCAAAACACTGGTAGAGAAACTGGTGATCGAGGATGGCCGGGTGACGGGTGTCGCCATCCGGCGTGGCCGCAAGCGCGAGATCATTACCGCTCGCGGCGGGGTCATCCTGTCGGCGGGTGCGTTCAATTCTCCGCAAATCCTGATGCTGTCGGGCATTGGCCCAGCCGCGCATCTCAAAGAACATGGCATCGACGTGGTGCGCGACGTGCCAGCCGTGGGCAGTGAATTGCAGGATCATATCGACTACGTATCAAGCTGGGAAACCGAGTCGACCGATCCGATCGGTGACAGTCTCGCCGGAACCGCACGCATGGCCAAGGCCGTGTTCGAACACCGCACAAAGCGCACTGGTATCATGACCACGCCCTATGCCGAAGCCGGGGGTTTCTGGACTGTCGACAAGGAGGCGCCAGCACCCGATGTCCAATGGCATTTCGTACCGGCCATGTTGGAGGATCACGGGCGCGAGAAAGTGAAGGGTCACGGCTTTTCGCTCCACGCCTGCGTCCTCAGGCCGGAAAGCCGGGGCACGGTGCGGCTCAACTCCGCCAATGCCAAAGACGCGCCGCGGATTGATCCCAATTTCCTCGATGATGACCGCGATATTGCGGTTCTACGGGACGGC
>JAHDDJ010000401.1 GCA_020629385.1 Erythrobacter sp. | reverse complement strand
GACCTCAACACTGCCAGTGTTGCGCTCTCCCAGCTGAGCTAAGGCCCCGTACCATTACTGTTTCCGCACCGAAGTGCGGAGGGGAGCCCTTTATTCAGGACATCCCCGCAATGCAAGCGACTTTATCAGCTTTCCGGCTCTTCGTCGTCGCCCTTGCCTTTGGAAACGGCCATATCTTCATTGTCATCGCCGAGATCGACATCGGCGTCAGGACGGTTTTCATCTTCGTCCAGATCGCTCAGATCATCATCATCGGCCAGATCGCTATCAGCCTCGCCTTTCTTCTTCTCGTCATCTTCGAAAGGAATAGGCTGTTTCGTCTTGAGTACAGGCTCCGGCTCCCACTCCTCACCGCATTCGATGCAAGTGACGGGATCTTCTTTGCCCAGATCGTAAAAGCGGGTGCCGCATTTCGGGCAAGTACGCTTGGTGCCCCATTCTGGCTTGACCATCATAAATCCTTATGTGCTGCCCAGATTAGCTATCTGGAGCGAAAATTTCCGACTGCTTATTGGGATCGGGCTCGCATAAAACAAGCCCTGAATCAGTGCGGGCGCGCCTTGCCATAGGGTTTTGCGCCTGTCAAAGCCCAACAGAATTCAAGCCCGCCGCAGGATCAATCGAAAGCTTTACGTGACCGACACCCCCACCCCCAAAAACTTTGCACCTATGGGTCCCTTACAAGGTACCATCCGTGTGCCAGGCGACAAGTCGATCAGTCACCGCTCGCTCATGTTTGGCGCGCTTGCAGTGGGGGAAACACGGATTAGCGGTCTGCTCGAAGGTCATGACGTATTGGCCACGGCCGATGCACTGCGGGCGATGGGTGCGACAATCACGCGCCATGGCGAAGGCGAATGGTCGGTACACGGCGTTGGCGTTGGCGGATTGATGCAGCCGCACACCGCTCTCGATATGGGCAATAGCGGCACTTCGACACGGTTGCTTATGGGCCTGATCGCCAGCCACGGCATTTCGGCAACACTAACCGGCGATGCCAGCCTTTCGGGTCGCCCGATGGGCCGTGTGACGGAACCGCTCGGCGAGATGGGCGCAGACTTTGTATCGAGCCCCGGTGTCACGTTACCTCTCACTGTTACCGGATGCTTGCCGGCTGTTCCGGTGACATATCGGCTGCCCGTTGCGTCTGCGCAGGTAAAAAGCGCAGTGCTGCTGGCCGGTCTGAACACGCCCGGCATTACTACCGTGATCGAGCCTGTCCCCACCCGCGACCACACGGAAAATATGCTCAAAGGCTTTGGCGCGGATCTCAATGTCGACCACCGCGACGGCGAGCGAATTATCACCATTCGCGGCCCCGCAGAACTCGCTCCGCAATCGATCACCGTCCCCGGCGATCCCTCTTCCGCGGCCTTCTTCATGGTTGCGGCATTGGTCGTTGAAGGAAGCGACCTGACCATCGAGAATGTCGGGATGAACAGCACCCGCGCAGGTTTGGTCGAGGTTCTGCAGCAAATGGGCGGGAATATAGAGCTGCTCAATACACGCGAGGTCGGCGGCGAACCGGTTGCAGACCTGCGGGTGCGCCATTCTGCTCTGCAAGGGATCGAGGTTAACCCGGACATCGCGCCAAGCATGATTGACGAGTTTCCGATACTGTTTGTCGCTGCCTCACTCGCCAAAGGCGTCACTACGACCAGCGGGCTAGACGAATTGCGGGTCAAGGAATCCGACCGGCTATCGGCCATGGCCAATGCGCTGTCCCTTGTCGGTGCCACAGTCAAAGAGCGCGAGGACGGATTGATCATCACCGGAACCGGCGGCAAAGCTCTGCCCGGCGGCGGCCCTGTCACAACCCATCTCGATCACCGCATTGCGATGAGCATGGCGGTTGCCGGTCTGGTCAGCACCAGCGGCGTCGAAGTGGACGATACCCGCCCGATTGGGACAAGTTTCCCGACTTTCGAAACTCTGCTGCAAGGCGCGGCGCAATGATCG
>JAHDDJ010000400.1 GCA_020629385.1 Erythrobacter sp. | reverse complement strand
GTCATCCGTATCTCCTTCTTGCATGGATGAAAGTTGCAGCAGGGTCAGGGCCATATCCTGACAGCCCTGCCAATAAGCGGCCTCCCGTTCAGACAGTGGGGGCCGAATTTCCCCGACGCCGGCAAGGCGCAGGGCGTCGATCAAAACCTTGGGTTCACGTTGCGCAGCGACCTTGTGCATAGAGGCGTCGATTGTCCCGTCCTTGAGGGCAAACGCCACACGCTCAGAAAGGGACAGCCCGACCCAATCGCGGGACACGGGCCCCGCAAAAACCTCGACCAAACCGATACGCTGCAAAATGCTTTCGTCAGACAACGCCAGCCTCCCCCGCCGTCTTGAGTGCCGCCGCCTCGTCTTTCGCCATAGAGGCGACCGCAGCGCCTTCCTGCATCTGCGATTGCCGCGCCATCATGTCATTGACCTGTTTTTTCGCGGCCTCGATCTTGGCCAGATCAAAGACGTGGCCCAAGTTGGTTGCGTCTGAAATGATCTTGAGCGCCTCTTTGCCGTCGAACGCGGCCAGAACCGTCTCGTCAAGTTGTGCAACCATGCCCAAATGGCTCAACGCCTCGACCAGTGACGCCAGATCGTGGCCGCGGGCCTGCATCGCCATGGGCGACACGATGTCAATTTCCAACTCGCCAAGGTTTTGCGGGGCCTCGGGCAGTTGCCCGTTCTCGCCCAACAGCTTGATATGGTTCTCGCACATCTTGGTCAGCGCGGGCATGATACCGTTGACAAACGGGGCGACCAGCGCCGCCCGCTCACCGGCGATGATCCGCGCCGCCGTGGCCGTGATGTCGTCGCTATGCGTCTGGACCAATTCGTTCTGCATAAACGTGTCGCGAACGCGCGCCTCGTCATCCACCACCGCATAGGCCAGCACCTCGGGGTTGAACATGCCTTGAAGCGCGGCCAGCAGGGGCTTGCCCTCTTGGTTCAGACCTCCCTCGATCACCGCCGAGGGCGCAATCTGTTTGCCAAACTGGCTGACCGCATCCATCCCATGCGCCAAAAGCGGAGGGCCACCGGCAAAAGCCAGCGCCTTCATTTGCGTCTTGCGGGCCACGTTGGCGGAAAGCGCGTCAGGCAGCGCGTCATAGGCAATGCCGACCGGATAGTTGCCATGATTGCCGTCATCCAGCTTAATCTCATAGAACGGCATGTTCATATGGCCCATCGTCGTGATGACCGTTTCGTTCTTCACATCGACATGGCGTTCAACATACGGATGATCCTCGGCCTTCCTCGGCTTGTCCGCAGCGTCTTTGTTCTTCTCCACGACAATCAACACCTGAATATCGGTGCCGGGTGCGCCATTGGTCGGCTGAGACGTCTTGCCCCCCGCCTCTTTCCCATACTCGTCATAGTATGACGCGGGGGTGAAACTGCGCAGCCATGCGAATTGGATCAGATCGTCATAGATGTTCTTGCGATACCAGCAGGCGTAGCTTGGCACGTGCTGATAAAACACCTTGCGGGTTTTCTTACCGTACTCGCGACGCACACCTTGGTAGATGATGCCATACGAAATGAACATCTCGCGATAAGCGCGGCGCAAAGCGATATACATGCTTTCGCGTTGTTCTGCCTGCACCTGACGGGCAACCTTTTTGCCCCACTTTGACATCTCTTTGTCGTCGGCAAGGTCGGGGTCCGTCGATTTGACGCCCCACCATACGCCCGTTTCCGGTGTCGCGTTGGACATGAAAAAGTTGGTGTTGCGCCGGATCGAGTTGCGGCCAACAGACGTGTAAAGCGTCGAATTGGATTTGAGCCACTTTTGATCGTCTTTGGACGTGCACCACTTGTCCGCGTTCTGAGGATCGAACACGCCGGAGGCGCGGCCATAGAACCGTTCCTTGCCGCGGCGTTCATTCGCCATCGACTCTTTCAGCTTCAAAAGAGCCTTTGCCTTGGACACCGGCGCGTTCACGTTACTTCACCCAATCGCTTTTGAGGT
>JAHDDJ010000399.1 GCA_020629385.1 Erythrobacter sp. | reverse complement strand
GGATCGAAGAGCCACGCCTCCAAAGCGTCAAGCGTCGGAAACGCGCCTTGCAGCAGATAGCGGCATTGCCCCTCGTCAGACAGCGTCGGGAACAGCGCTGCCGCATCGCTGCGTTCTATCGGACGGAGCGTGAAGCGCGTTGTTTCCAGAACCGGAGTGATAGTGGTTTCGCTCATTCCTCGCTAAGGAACGCGACGAGCGCCTTGACCTTTTTCTGCCGCCATTGCGGTGCCGGTGCGACCAGCCAATAGGCACGGCGGCCATCGTCAGGACCTTCGAGGATCTTCAGGCGTCCTGCATCGACCGCTTCGGATACCAGAAGATAAGGCAGGATAGCCTTGCCCATCCCCGCCATGGCGGAACTCAGCGCTTGCCCGGCATTGCCAACCTCGACAGTCGGCACCGCACCTTCGGGCAATGGAGCACCGGGCCAGTCGATCCAGGTATCGGGCGCATCGTCGATTGACACCACCACACGCTTTGCCGGAGCAAGTTCGACCCCGTTCAGATCACCCGGACCATCGACCAAGCGGATCGCGACATCCAGATTCGCCTCGGTAAAGTCGGCGTTTTCGTCCTCGACCAGATGAAACTTGATATCCGGGTTTTGCGCACGAAAGGCGGCTAGTCGCGGAGCCAGCCACTGCGCGTAGAATTCGCGCGGCGCGGCAATGGTGTAGCTGTCGCTGGCCTGCCCCGCCTGCATGGCCTGAACGCTTTCCTCGAATTTGAGGAACCCTTCACGCAAGGCATCAAGACCCGCGCAACCTTCCGGCGTCAATTCCAGCCCGCGGCTCGTCCGGCGAAACAGCACCGTGCCCAGATGGTCTTCCAGCGCACGGATCTGCTGCCCGACGGCGGCAGGCGTCACCGCCAACTCGTCCGCCGCGCGGGTAAAGCTGAGATGGCGCGCAGCCGCGTCATACACGCGCAGAGCATTTAAAGGCAGGTGGGTCCGCTTCATGCGACAGTGCTTTCAATCAGTCCGCTGTTGCAGGGGCAGAGAGCGGGAAGAACGGGATGCGTACTTCCAATGGGGCGTTTTCGCGGTTTGTAAAGGTGTAGAACCCCTCCATTGATCCGCTTGGCGTGGTCAGCGGGCATCCGGATACGTAATCATGCGTCTGGCCGGGCTCGAGAACGGGGGTTTCACCCACGACACCTTCCCCATCGACATGATTGACCATACCCCGCGCATCGGTGATCCGCCAGTGGCGGGTGCGCAGCTGGACCGTCTGGTCGGAATGGTTTTCCAACCGGATATGATAGACCCAGAACCACTTGCCTGCTTCGGGTTGCGATTGCTCGGGCAGGAAATTCACCGCGACTCGCACAGTGATACCCTCGGTCGTGGCGGCGTGTTGGAACAATTCCTTCATAACGCTTGGAATGTAGCGATCATCGCGCAGGTGGGCAATTGCCCGTCAAAACCTTTCTCTCACTCGGCATCAGCAGGTGTCTCTTCGGAGCCGGGATCAGGACCGACATCCGCTTCAACCGGATCCCCATCTTCAGCCTCGACCTTAGCATCTGCCGCCGCTGCTGCTTGTGCTTCGGCTTCTGCCAGCGCAGCAGCTTCTTCCGCCGCAAGAGCCGCCGCTTCGGCTTCAGCTTTAACTCTGGCCTCCTCGGCTTCGATCACTTCCGGTGTGTTCACATCCGAAGGATTATGATCCGCCAGAAAACGCACGAGAGCATCATACCACGCCTTCTCGTGGTCTTTGTCGATGAAGGAATGGCGCGCATCGTCGATGATCAGCTTGCGCACGAGATCTTCGTCAATATCGGCTGCGTCAATCGCCCGCTCCATCGCCGTGAACTGGCTGAACGGAACCACACCGTCCTTGCGGCCATGGGCAAGCAGGATCGGACGAGTCAGCTTCTCTGCATTAAGCGCGGGTGACACATCATCCAGCTCGAAATTTTTCTGCTCGCCTTCGATCCGCTGGCGCCAGCGCCGGTCATTGCG
>JAHDDJ010000398.1 GCA_020629385.1 Erythrobacter sp. | reverse complement strand
GGGCTGAAACTGCCCGATGTGCCGACGGTCTATGAGGGATTTGTCGAATTCTTCGCGGAATTCTCCGTCATCCTAGTGCGCGGACAGGACGGCGAAATCCGCTTCTGGGACAGTGCCGAGAATGTCCACAAGGACGGTATCCTCGCGACCTCCACCCTGCCTGCATCAGACCGCATCGCCGAACAGGTCGAACCGGCCCGCAAGCTGGCCGGTCAGGTCGCCGATGCACTCGGCTATGTCGGGGTGCTGACCTGCGAATTCTTCGCCACCCATGAAGGGCCGATCTTCAACGAAATGGCACCGCGTGTGCACAATTCGGGCCACTGGACCATCGAAGGTGCGGCGACCAGCCAGTTTGAAAACCATATCCGCGCCATTTGCGGACTGCCGCTGGGCGATACCGCGACCATCGCACCGAAGATCGTGATGGAGAACCTGATCGGCAAGGAAGCCCATTCGGCTCTGGCACAGCTGGCCGAACCGGACGTCCATGTCCATCTCTATGGCAAGAAGCAGGCCCGCGATGGCCGGAAGATGGGCCATATCACCCGCATCGGACGCACCGGATAAGAGCGCCCGCCATGAGCCAGACCATTACCCTGATCTATGCCCGTGCGGCCAATGGTGTGATCGGCAAAGACGGCACGCTGCCCTGGCATCTTCCCGCCGATCTCAAACGCTTCAAAGCGCTGACCATGGGCAAACCCATGATCATGGGTCGCAAAACCTTCGAGAGCCTGCCTGGCATCCTGCCAGGCCGCCGGCACATCGTGCTGACCCGCCGCGAAAGCTGGGAATGTGAAGGCGGCGAGATAGCCCATTCAGTGGATGAAGCGCTGGCGATGGCGCGGGAAAGCGAAGAAGCAAGCGAGGTCGCTATTATCGGAGGCGCGGCGATTTATGATGTGTTCCTGCCTTTGGCAGACCGCGTCGAAGTGACCGAAATTCACGCCGATTACGAGGGTGATACGCTCATGCCGCGGCTTGGCAGCGAATGGGAAGTCGCCGCACGCGAAGACCACCCTGCGGATGGCGATGTTCCAGCCTATTCCTTCGTCACACTGGAGCGCGCCGAATGAGGTGGCTCGATCACAGAGAAGCCGTGCCAGACAGCCTGCGCGGCGCGATCATTGCGCTCGGCAATTTTGACGGGTTCCACAAGGGCCATCAGGCAGTCGCCGGTGAAGCGATTGCATGGGCCCGCGAAGAAGGTCGTCCGTCTATCGTCGCGACCTTCGATCCGCATCCGGTGCGTTTCTTCAAGCCCGACGTCGAACCGTTTCGCCTGACCACGCTGGAGCAACGGCAGGAACTCTATCTCGAAGCCGGCGCAACCGCGATGCTGGTGTTCCACTTCGACGCCGAATTGGCCGGAACCAGCGCGGAGGATTACATTGGCGAAATTCTCGCCAAGCGCCTCGGTGCGGCAGGCGTGGTTACAGGCGAGGACTTTACCTTCGGCAAAGCACGCGGCGGCAATGTCGATGTGTTGCGCGATGTCGGCGCGCTTTACGACATCCGCACGCGAACAGTCGGGCCGGTCGGGCACGGGGACGAGGTGATCTCGTCCAGCCGGATCCGCGAGGCTTTGCGAAATGGTGATCCGCAAGAGGCTGCACGCCTTCTGACCCGCCCTTTCGCCATTCGCGGGATTGTCCAGCATGGTGACAAGCGCGGACGCGAAATCGGCTATCCCACCGCGAACCTCTCGGTCGAAAGCTATCTGCGCCCCAAATTCGGCATTTACGCGGTGACCGGAAAAATCCTCGCCACGGGTGAGGAGCTGAAAGGCGCCGCCAATATCGGCATCCGCCCGCAATTCTCCCCGCCCAAGGAATTGCTCGAACCCTATTTCTTCGATTTCAAAGGCGACCTCTACGGGCAGGAAGTGGAAGTGGCCTTCCACCATTTCCTGCGCGGTGAAGCCAAATTCGACAGTCTCGACGCGCTGATCGAACAGATGGAACGCGATTG
>JAHDDJ010000036.1 GCA_020629385.1 Erythrobacter sp. | reverse complement strand
TGCGATGTAGTGGCTGTCATTTGGTGGCTTTCCTCTTCCCGGTTGCGACCTTGCGCGCTTTAGCTGGCGTTTTCTTGGCCGGCGTTTTCTTGGCAGGTGTTTTCTTGGTGGCGGCCTTTTTGGCAGCCGGTTTTTTGGTTTTGGTTGATTTGCTGGCTGTCTTCTTGGGAGCAGCCTTCTTTGCCGCAGTCTTTTTCGCTTTTGGTTTTGGTACCGCTCCGCCAGCCAGATCGCGCAGTTCTTCGAAACTTTCCTCGATGCATTGCACGTAGAAATCCGGGTCCGGCATCAGCTTGCGACAAGCGGTGAAAGAGATCGTCGCTTCATCGACATAGCTTTGTACTACATGACCCAATCCAATCCCGTCGGTGAGGCACAGCAGGCCCATATGGCTTTCGAGCCGCGATCCGGCAGAATAAATGGGTACGGGTGGACCGGGCACATTGGTGACAATGGTCGAGTACGGCACGCTCATCCGGTCGGCGAGGCCGAGACGGGTGTAGAGCTGTGCGCCCAGCGCCATGAACAGGGCGGGGCTGACCTTGCTGATCTCGGTCATATTGCGCGCGCCCATTGCCTCGGTCATCGCTTTGGAATTGGTCGTCTGCTCGTGCACGAATTGCAGCCGTTCTGCGGGGTCTTCAATATGTGTGCCCAAAGGCGCGACCATCGCGGCGACCTGATTACCCATATCGCCTTTTTCGTCCTTGGTGCGGACGGAAATCGGCGCCATCGCGGTCAATGTACGGCCGGGCAAATCATCCTTGCTCAGCAGATATTTGCGCATGGCACCGCCGACAATGGCGAGGAATACATCATTGACCTTGCAGCCGGGTGACAAGGCGCGGATTGCCTTGATGTCCGCCAGCGGCAGGCTCCGCCCCTCGACCACACGGTTGGGCGAGATAACCCGATTGAACCGGCATCGCGGCGCGACCATCTTCGCGCTGACTTTGAAGTCCTTGACCGCGAGGCCCTTGATCGCATTCGCCAGCCCGGGCGCGGCCTTGGCGACCACTTCCAGCTGCTTGACCGGATTGGTCAGCGCGCTGACATAGCTCTTCCCAAGCAATTCGACGGCGTTGGGTATTTTCTCCGGTTGCCATGTGTCGGGCGTGTCAGGTGGCGGGGCATCGGGTGTCAGCGTGTGCATTGCCTCCAGCAGGTCAACGCCGCTCATCCCGTCGATCGCGGCATGGTGAACCTTTGTTACCATGGCATAGCTGCCCTTGGCGACACCCGGAATATTGTCGAGCCCTTCGACAATGGTGAATTCCCATGGAGGGCGTGTCAGGTCGAGAGGTCGGGCAAAGATACGCGCTGCCTGAATACATAATTGCCGCCAATCGCCCGGCTTGGGCAGGGCGACGTGCCGTACATGATATTCAAGATCGAAATCCGGGTCCTCGATCCAATAGGGGTAATCGAGATCAAAAGGTACTTTCACCAGACGCTGGCGGATTGTGCGGGAAAGCTGCATCCGGCTTTCGAAGAACGACAATATGTCTTTGTAACGGACGAAGCCACCGGGCGCGGTTTCAGGGTTATAGATAAGCAGCGAGCCGATATGCATCGGTGAATTGCGCGTTTCCAACGCAACGAACGAGGCATCCATGCCCTGTAACTGACGCAAATCGTTCTCTCCCGATGGCTCTTTGAGCTCTGATTGCAAGGTGTAACAGAGCGATTCCGCCCGTCAATGGCGGCAGCATGCAGGAGCGAACTGGCTAGGCTGGCGTTGTCACCCGCTTGGTCGCACCCAAATGATTGCGCAAAGCCTGTCGGTGCCCAGCCATCCGGCGCGCAGGTTCGCGAGCCTGACGAAGCATTTTTGCTTCCGTATC
Organism: Erythrobacter sp.; assembly: GCA_020629385.1. Taxonomy (GTDB): domain Bacteria; phylum Pseudomonadota; class Alphaproteobacteria; order Sphingomonadales; family Sphingomonadaceae; genus Pontixanthobacter. The sequence continues at coordinate 10,665 of JAHDDJ010000036.1, read as the reverse complement.
GAGCATGCGATCCAGGCCGATTTCGTCCATCAGGCGTTCCATCTCGGTCGATCTGGACACTTTGACGCCTGCCATGCCGGGCAAGGTCGTGCAGTCCGCGTGAGTCAAGCCGAACAGGAATAATTCACGGTAGCCGACCCGTTCGGTCAGGCCGCTGCTGATACGGATATCGAGCGCTTTTGGAAGCTGTGCAATTGCCTTGTCAAATCGTTCCAGCTGCAGCTTTTCGCTACGGCGCACGCGGTTCTTGACGAGCAACCAGTCCGTTGCGGGAAGCCCACGGGAAACGCGTTCCTCACGTAAATCCATGACCGTCTGCGCAAATGAGCCAATAGAGGTCAGCTTCAGAGATGCGGCGCTGAAATGTGCGATCGAATCAATATCGATGAAAGTCGGATTGACCGGAGTGATGACCTTGCTGGCCATGGCAATGGCGCGTCGTGCAATGGGGGAATCGTGTCCCGGTGAATCGATAATGATAGTATCGCAGTCGGCACCGATGCGGGTGATTTCCTGTCCCAGCATCGCGCCACTTTGATGTTCCAAGACGACGTGTTTGGGCATCGGCAGGCTTACGCCCAAGCTGCGCGCAGTTGCTTCGCGATTTTGCAATGCGCGGTCGAGCGAGCGTTGACGGCGGTCAAGATCGATGGCGAGCACTTTGTGACCAGCGCGGGCCAAGGCAATGCAGGTATGAAAGGCCAATGTCGACTTGCCGACTCCGCCTTTTTCATTGGCGAATACAAGGATTTGGGCGCGAATATCGGGGCGGCGGCAGACATCTGCCAAAACAACTGAAGGATGTTCTCCGTCCATTTTTTGCCCCTTTCTCCGGAACCCCACCCGGCAATTTCCGAATCGGTGCGACTCGGGAAACTACCTATAGTGTCCACAATTCACATGTTTTCCACAAGTATTGATTAACGGTGCATCAATTGGTGTTGACGTGCTGTCGTCGCTTTCATTCGACATCATGCAGCCTATAATCGTGCCCATGGCCAACACTCCAGCCGGATCCCCGCATGACCCGAGAGGCGCTGAGCGTTTCAACGAGGAAAAGGCGACGTACACTGTTGCTTCGGCGCAGCCCGATCTGGAAGCTGGAGTCGCGGCAATCCGTGAAACAGTTAGGGCATTGAAGCCGGTGCCGGGCGTTTACCGGATGCTCGATACACGCGGTGATGTACTCTATGTCGGCAAGGCCAGGGCGCTCAAAAACCGCGTCGCCAATTACACGCAGATCGCCAACCTCTCCAACCGTTTGCAACGCATGGTTAGCCAGACGCGGCGGATGGAAATTGTCACCACCAATAGCGAGGCCGAGGCGCTCCTGCTGGAGGCGCAGTTCATCAAGCGGTTCCGTCCGCCGTTCAATGTGCTGCTGCGCGACGACAAAAGCTTTCCTTTAATCCTGCTGCGTACCGAGCATGACTTTCCGCGTATCATGAAGCATCGCGGCGCGCGCAAGGCGAAGGGCAATTACTATGGCCCCTTCGCGAGCGCGGGCAGTGTCAACACGACGATCAACGCGTTACAGAAACTGTTCTTGCTGCGAAGCTGCACCGACAGCTTTTTCAGCCGCCGCGACCGGCCCTGTTTGCTCTACCAGATCAAACGGTGCAGCGCGCCGTGCGTGGACCGGATCGACAAGGAAGGCTATGCCGAACTGACCCGCCAAGCGAAGGACTTTCTGGGTGGAAAGTCCGGTGCCGTGCAGGCCGATCTGGAAAAGCAGATGGCCAAAGCTGCGGAGGAGTTGGACTTTGAAACCGCTGCCATCCTGCGGGACAGGCTGCGGGCTGCGACTTTCATTCAGGGCAGTCAGGCAGTCAATGCCAGCGGGGTTGGCGATGCGGACGTGTTTGCGATGGCGTCCAAGGGTGGCCACATCGCGATCCAGGCGTTCTTTATTCGCGGCGGGCAGAATTGGGGTCACCGCGCCTTCTTCCCCAGCCACACCAAAGGTGTAGAGGAAGAACAGGTCCTCGCCACGGTGTTGGCCCAGTTCTACGAAGAGGTACCACCGCCGCGGACCATTCTGGTTGATCGCGCATTACCCGATCAGGCGTTGATTGAAGAGGCCTTTGCCGCAAGCGCAGAACACAAGGTCGGTATCTCCGTTCCCCAGCGTGGCGAGCGGCGGAAGCTGATGCAGCAGGCGCAGCGCAACGCGGTGGAGGCACTGGACCGGCGGCTGGCGGAAAGCGGCACCAAGGCCAAGACCTTGCGCGAAATGGCCGAATTTCTTGAACTGCCCGACATTCCGCAGCGGATCGAGGTGTATGACAACTCGCATATTCAAGGTGCGAAAGCCGTCGGCGCGATGGTGGTTGCCGGGCCAGAGGGTTTTCTCAAAAACCAGTATCGAAAATTCAACATCAAGTCGGCGCAGACCAATGACGATTTCGGTATGATGCGCGAGGTGATGCATCGCCGTTTCAGTCGCGCAATGAAGGATGATCCGGACCGCGAAACCAGCGGCGAGAAAGCCGTATGGCCCGATCTTGTCCTGATCGACGGCGGCAAGGGGCAAATGAGCAGCGTACGCGATACTCTGGCAGAATTGGGAATCGAGGATGTTCCGCTGATTGCCATCGCCAAGGGACCGCATCACGGGCGTGAAGGGCGCGAAGTATTCCACTTTCCCGATGGTCGCGAAAAAATGCTGCCAACCAATTCGCCGGTCCTGTTCTACCTCCAGACCCTGCGCGACGAGGTCCACCGCTTTGCCATCGGCGCGCATCGCGCAAAGCGCAGCCGCGCTATTACAGCGTCTCCGCTGGACGAGATCCCCGGCATCGGCCCCGCACGAAAACGGGCGCTGCTGCTCCATTTCGGCACCGCCAGCAAAGTCCGTGCGGCTGCGCTGGAAGACTTGCAACGTGCCCCCGGTGTCAGCGAAGCCGTGGCCCGAACGATCTATGATTTCTACCACGCGAGCGGGTGAAATAGACCCTTTCGTACAATACGGTCCCTGCCACACGGTGTCTGATGATCTTCGATGAGGGCGATCACATCACTCTGGAGGGAACATCTATGGCCGGCGCATTCGAGAATTTCGAGCTGACCTATAAAGACCGCAGCCATCCGCATGGTCTGTCCAATGATGCCCAAGCCGTGGCGATCCTGGATCGCGCGCGGGCGTTGGTCGGGACGGGCTATCCGGGCGTCGCAATTACCTATTCGGCCAATGAAGGTCAGACTATCGCGCTCGAGAAAGCTTATGCTGCGGGCAAATATGAAGCTGGAATTTCAGGTGCCAACCAGGCGCAGGTTATGCACGCGATGGAGAGCCATTTGGGGGCGGACTATACTGATCTTCAGATGAAAGCGCAGATCGCCCCGATCACGACAATACCTTTTGCGGGAACTGATCCCGTCACAATCGTCACACAGGACATTGCGCGCATTGGTAAGCAGCTGGAAGCGGGCTGGGTTATTCTTGGCTGGCAGAACCAGAAGACCGTGGGCAATCCCGGCCACCCATATGCGATCGGTGGCGGTGTTGCCGGCCATTTACCGCCTGCGGTGGATGCAGTGATCCAGAACGGGCTGATTGGCTTTGCCAAGAAATATCCGGCACCCAGCTGAAGGGCTATTCCGGTTTTGGTCGCCGTCTGCGGATCATGCCCTCTTGCGCGACGCTGGCAATCAGCGTGCCGTCACGGGTGAAAATGTGGCCACGGTTGAAGCCGCGTCCGCTGCCACTCCACGGGCTTTCGGTGCAATAGAGCAACCAGTCATCGGCGCGGGCGTGCCGGTGGAACCAGATCGTATGATCGAGGCTGGCGCCGTTCAACTCGCCGCGCATCCAGCTGAGGCCATGGGGTAGGGCGGCAGTGCCGAGTAGCGTGTAATCGCTGGCATAGGCAATGATGGCGCGATGCATCGCCGGATCGTCAGGCAAAGGAGCAGCGGCCTTGAACCAGCTATGGGCACTAGGCTCTTTAGGTTCGCTGTTCATCCAGTGCAGCCTGTCAATGGTCCGCATCTCTATCGGGCGAGGCCGCAGCATCAGTCGGCGCTGCGTTTCGCTGAGATCGGGCAGGGCGTCGGCGAACTTCTCGCGTAGCTCCATATCGGGTTTCAGCTCCTCGGGCGGCGCTACATCAGGCATGATCGCCGCCTGATGTTCCAGACCTTCTTCTGCGGTCTGGAAACTCGCCGTCAGGTTGAGGATCGGCGTACCTTCCTGGCTGGCGATGACCCGGCGATTGGCAAAACTGCGTCCGTCAAAATCGCGCTCGATCCGGTAGTCGATGGGCGGTCCTTCTTTGCCGCCACGCAGGAAGTAGGCATGGAGCGAATGAGCGGACTTGTCCTCCGGCACGGTTAGCTGCGCGGCTTGCAGCGCTTGCGCAATGACCTGCCCGCCAAAGACACGCCCAACGCCGCCCTTTTGGGGTTTTCCGGTGAAGTTGTCGCTGTTGACCTGTTCGACGGTCAGCAATCGGACAAGACCATCGACGAGGTCTTGTGGAGAAGGATTATCGCTCATGTCCCGCTCTTTGCGATGCAGCGGGAAAGAGGTCAATGCGGGTTTGGCACCTGCTTAGCCAACCAACCGTGCCTTGCGGAGCGCGCGGTAGGCATAGGCCTTGGTCGTGTTGGTTGCAGGCCATCGCTTCGGTGCTGCGGGCGTAAGCCCAAACCTGCGCATGACGCGGTTCAATCCTCGCGCATCGGCCTCCGCAAAACTCCATTCGCTGCGCCATGTGATGGAAAGGGAGACTGAGCTTTCCGGCCCGTTACGCACGAAATGCGGTGCCATGACGGGCACAAACAGCGCTTCGCCTGCAGCAATGGCGAATTTAATACCCTCAGCGGCAAATGCTTCGTCCCACTGAAGTTCGCGAGCCCCGCCGGAATGGTAGCTTTCATGGACGTTGTCCGGCGCGTAGCGCGCGTCCCCGGCCGGAAACTGGGTCATCACTTTGCTGCCTTTGAGCTGCAACAGAATGTTGTGCTCAGGATCAAAGTGATAGGGCGTGACCGCATTGGGCGAGGAGATGAAGATGAAGCCCTGCGGGCGCAACATTGCGCCGGTCGCCGCCTCGATATGCGCCTGCAATTCAGACAACAGCGAAAGAAGAAGTTCCTGATATTCAGGTACCTGCTCTATGTTCTTGAGAACCGCCCAACTGTTGCTGGTGGCGATATGGCGGATTGTCTCTTCGATGCTTAGTCCCGTTGGATCGGGCTTGCCATCCACACCGATCGGCAAATCACCCTGATTATACTCGATACTGGAAGTGGGCAGATCGCTTGCGAGACGGGCCAGACTATCCAGCGAAAGCAGGGCATTCTGTTCCAGATTGTGCGACAGGATATGCGGCACCTCGGGATAGTGGGTCATGAATGTCTGTCGTGCTTCAAAGTCGAAAACCGGCATCGCTGCGTCTTCGCACAGATCGTCGTTATCGTTTCCTGTGTCCGTGAAGTTCTGGATGCTGTCCATTACCAGTCTCCCATCATTTCAGCGCTGCTTTCGCGTTTGACCATTTGCCGGAATGCAGCACGCCGTAGCGGGCCGCCGAGCCCGATATTGATCCGCAGCATAGTGCGTTTCTGCCGCCAGATGCGTTCGATCATCGGGTGATCCGCTGCTGCGCAACTGTCGGTCCATTCGATCGCCGGATTGTCGAGCAAGGCGAGGTTTTCTCGCTGCAACAAGACACCCGGTGAGAACCGCGAATAATCTTCATCAAACGTTGTCTTGAACGAAAACGCACCCGGCGGTGTCAGAAAATTGACCAGCATCGCAATCGGCTTGTTGCTTAGCGAAAGAGTCAGTCTTTCGAGCTTCCCAGCCCGTGCTGCCCCTTCCAACGTCATGCGGAAAAGGCGAGCAGTATCAGGATTGGATGCAAGCGCTGACCCCTCCCGGCCCTTCCAGCCAGCCGCTTCCAGCTTGAGGAAATCCTCGATCCACTCGGCCAGACCTTCGGCTGTTTGCGAACGTGCGCACCGCACTTCGCCGCATTCGCTTAACCGATTGAATTGCCGGCGCAGTTCCTTGCGCTTCTTGCCGCTCATCGCCGCCTCAAAGTAGGCGTCCGAATGCTGTTCCGAGGCGAGCATTGCCCGTTCTTCGCGTTGCACGATGGCAGCCGGGGCACCGCGTTCGCTTAGCACAGTGCGCAGCGCAGCGGTTACAGGCCCATCATCGGGGATGTGTGACAGGTGCAGGAACAGGGCGGTTCTGGAGGCGTGCTCGACCCACTCCAGTAGACTGTGCCAGAATTGTTCTTCGTGGCCTTGCTCGACCAAGGGCAAGCCGCAAAAGGCGTTGTCGTGAAGCCATCCCTGCATATGCGGCACCGGATAGCCGTAGTAGGAATTGGTCCGACCAATCGGCATCAATCCGCGTAGTTTATCACCGCTGCTATGACCAAACAGAATTACGCTGCCATGCGGGTCATGCGCCGTAAGCGAAGGTTCCAGAAACCAACGCTCTGCAAAGGGATTGGGCTGACCCGCTTGTTCGGCCAGCCTGTCCCACGCATCGGCCAACGCTGGACCATCGCGGTGCAAGGCATTTCCGCGCATGTTTGGCGCGGCATCGCATTCTGGAAATCCAGATGCAGACGTCTCTTCGATCAGAGGCAGACTTGCCACTATGCGCCCTTCGATCCAACCGGCACAATGCGCCGTAGTCTGGCTCTAGCAGGGCAAAGCTGCGGTAGTTTTAACGGTGTTGGGCTTGTCCGGTTCTGGGACGGGCTCACCCGCTATTCTTACCGCAAGAAAAAACCCCGCCCGATGTTAAACCGGGCGGGGCTGTTTTTAGCCGAAGCTATCTCGATCAGATCAATGACCGGCCAGTGCTGCAAGAAGCAGCAGGGCAACGATGTTGGTGATCTTGATCATCGGGTTCACGGCAGGACCTGCGGTATCCTTGTATGGATCACCAACTGTGTCTCCGGTTACGGCAGCTTTGTGCGCTTCCGAACCTTTGCCTCCGTGATTGCCGTCCTCGATATATTTCTTCGCATTATCCCATGCACCGCCACCAGCGGTCATGGAAAGTGCCACGAAGATACCTGAAATGATCACACCAAGCAGCAGCGCACCGAGAGCAGCGAAGCCTTCTGCCTGACTGCCCGTTGCCCATGTCACGGCGAAGTACACCACGATAGGTGCCAGAACCGGGAGCATCGACGGAACAATCATTTCCTTGATCGCAGCCTTGGTCACAAGGTCAACAGTGCGGGCATAGTCAGGACGGCTGGTGCCTTCCATGATGCCTTTATCCGCAGCGAACTGCGCACGCACATCGACCACAACGTCACCGGCAGCACGGCCCACGGCAGTCATGCCCATCGCACCAAACAGGTACGGGAGCAGTGCGCCGAGCAGCAGGCCGACAATCACATACGGGTTTTCAAGGCTGAAGCTGACCACGAGATCCGGGAAGAACTCTTTGAGGTCGGCTGTATAGGCCGAGAACAGGACCAGTGCGGCAAGACCGGCCGAACCAATGGCATAGCCTTTGGTAACAGCCTTGGTGGTGTTGCCCACAGCGTCGAGTGCGTCGGTCTTTTCACGGACACTCTCGTCCAGTTCAGCCATTTCAGCGATACCGCCGGCATTGTCGGTGACAGGGCCGTAAGCGTCGAGCGCAACCACCATGCCTGCCAGAGCCAGCATGGACGTGGCCGCGAAGGCGATGCCCATCAGACCAGCAAGTTGGTATGTCACAACAATACCGATCACGATGACCAGAGTTGGCAGTGCAGTCGATTCAAGGCTGATAGCCAGACCTTGAATGACGTTGGTGCCATGGCCGGTTTCGGACGATTTCGCAATCGAACGGACCGGGCGGTACTCTGTGCCGGTGTAATATTCGGTGATCCAGATAATCAGACCGGTTACGGCAAGACCCACCATCATCGACCAGAACAGGTCCATGCCGGTGAAGGTAATGTCACCCTGAGTGTAGGACATATCCATGCCGATCGCATAGTCGGTTGCCCACCAGATCGCCGGGATCGACAGAACGGCAGTGGTAATGAAACCCTTATACAGAGCGCCCATGATGTTGTTCGATTTGCCGAGGCGAACCATGTAAGTGCCGATGATCGATGTCAGGATACAAACACCGCCAATCAGCAAAGGCAGGCTCATCAGGCTGAACAGGTCGGCAGCAGCCAGACCGGTGAACAGCAAAGCCGTCAAAACCATGGTCGCACCAACAGTCACAACATAGGTTTCGAACAAGTCGGCAGCCATACCCGCGCAGTCCCCAACATTGTCTCCGACATTATCGGCGATCGTTGCCGGGTTGCGTGGGTCGTCTTCCGGAATACCGGCTTCGACTTTACCGACGAGGTCAGCGCCAACATCTGCGGCCTTGGTGAAGATACCGCCCCCAAGACGAGCGAAGATCGAGATCAGCGAGGCGCCGAAGGCCAAACCGACGAGAGCGTCGATCACTTCACGTTTTTCGTCAAGAACTGTCAGGTCGAGTCCCATGGGACCCGTCAGAGCGTAGAAGAATACCGCAATGGCGAGAAGCGCGAGACCAGCCACCAGCATACCGGTAACTGCACCGGCGCGGAATGCCACGGTGAGACCTTCCTGTAGTCCGGTTTGCGCCGCAGCGGCTGTCCGTACGTTCGCGCGGACCGAGATATTCATCCCGATAAATCCGGCAACGCCCGAAAGAACTGCGCCGACCACGAAACCGGCGGTCAGAATTGGGCCGAGGAAGAAAAATACGATAAGCGCGACTACGACACCGACCATCGCGATGGTGGTGTATTGACGCTTCAGATAGGCTTGCGCCCCTTCCTGAACAGCACCGGAAATTTCTTGCATTTTTTCATTGCCGGCAGCAGCGCCGAGCACTTGCTGACTGGTCACGATGCCATACACGATGGCAAGCAATCCCAGTCCGATTGCTATATAAACTAATTCCACAGACATTCCCCCATGTGTTTCCACGAGTGTTTTGCGAGAAAACGGCCCGTTTCTACGGGTCCGAAAAAGGTGCTCTGGCTATAAGGGTGCACAAGAGCCGCGCAACCCCGAAACGGCATAAATGCACGGGTCGTCGCAAATTCGACCGGTTTAGTGCTGATATCCCAGCGTATCTTGCGGATCGGGTGGGCTGCCGTCGAGAAGCAATGGTGAGGTGGATCGGGGCAGAACCTCCCCGATACGGTAGGCCAGTAATGGCAAGTCAGCGTCCCGATTCGCCGTGAACAGCAGTTGGTAGTCATCGCCCCAACGCAGTGCTTCTTCGCGACGGGATTCAGGTGGAGCGATCGGAACTTTGGCTGTGTCCATCGCGAAGGTCACTTTGCTAGCCTTCGCCATGCGGTTGGCATCGAGCAACAAGCCGTCTGATATGTCCATGATGGCAGTTACTATAGGAGCGAGAAGCTGGCCTTCCTCGATAAGCGCTTTTGGCCTGGTAAAAGCGCAAAATTCGTCCTCATCGCCAGTCTTGAGCGCTTCAAACCCCAGCATCGCGGCGCCGAGCGGACCGGTAACGTACACTGCATCACCAACTTTGGCTCCGGCACGCGAAGGAACGGGGGTGTGGGTTGCGGTGCCGATCGCGGTTAGTCCGAAACTGCGTGGCCCTGAACCGGAAACGGTGTCGCCCCCTAGCAAAGCGCAGTCATAGTGGCGCAGCGCCTCGCGCAACCCCTGAACAAAGCGCATATCATCGCCGCCGATCATATGCCCGAGCAGTACACCAACCGGCTTGGCACCCTTGGCGGCAAGATCTGACATATTGGTTGCGACCAGCTTCCAGGCCACATCGGCCATGTCCTGATCGGAAAGGAAATGCACGCCTTCTACCATCGCATCATGGGTAAGGATCAGCGTTTCGCTGCCGATTTCGAGTACCGCAGTATCGTCTTCGAGATTACGTGCGGCGGGATGCGTGGCGAGAGCACGCAGGCTTTCGATAAAGTCGTGCTCGCCGCTCACCGGACCGATTTGGAAACGCCGTCGAGGACACCATTGACGAATTTCGCTTCACGATCATCGAAGAATGCTTTGGCAACATCGACATATTCGCTGATGATGACTGCGACGCTGAGATCCTTGCGCGCCATCAGTTCGTACGTGCCCGCGCGCAGGATCTGCAGCATGGTTTTGTCCAGCCGGGCCACGGTCCAGCTTTCAGTCAGCTTCTCAGTGATCTTCCCGTCAATTTCGTCGCGGCGGGCGTCTACGCCGGACACGACGTCATCGAAGAAATCGACATCCGCATCGGCGTACTGGTCATCTTCGATTTCCCGGCCCAGCCGATGCTGGTGAAACTCGTCCAGCAATTTGGCGAGCGCGGTCTTCTCCATATGCTGCTGATACAGCGCTTGTACTGCAGCAAGGCGGGCGGCGGAGCGGGCGATGGATTTGGATTTGCTCATTTCAGGCGCGCCTTGATCGATTCTGCGTGTGCGGGAAGACCCTCGGCTTCGGCGAGCGCGACGGCTGCGGGACCAATAACCTTCAATGCCGCTTCGTCCAACTGGATAAAGCTGGAACGCTTCATAAAGTCTAGCACCGACAGGCCGCTGGAAAAGCGTGCCCGGCGTCCGGTCGGCAGTACGTGATTTGGACCGGCGACATAATCACCGACAGCTTCAGGGGCATAACGCCCGATAAAGATGCTGCCTGCGTGCCGGATGCCGTCGAACAAAGGCG
>JAHDDJ010000397.1 GCA_020629385.1 Erythrobacter sp. | reverse complement strand
GAACTCCCGGCCTCGTCATTACCAATGACGCGCTCTACCACTGAGCTACAGCAGCATACCAATCAAGGCGCGCCCTATTGTCGGACTGCCTTGTAAAGTCAAGCCGTGATCGCTCTCAGGCTTGAGCATTTTCGCCAATATAGGCAATAGCTTTCCAAATGGCTGACAGCGACACAAAAAATCCCGGTAAACTGACCCGTGAAGAGCGGCTGGCAGCGAAATTGCGCGAAAATTTGCGGCGCCGCAAAGCGCAAGCGCGCGAAATGGACGATACACGCGAGGAATCGCTTCCAAAATCCGGTGAGCAAGGCTAACGCCAATTGCTCCCAAAACGCCAGGAGCCAGCCCCTTGCCTACCTTGATTCTCGTCCGCCATGGCCAGAGCCAGTGGAACCTCGAAAACCGCTTCACAGGATGGTGGGATGTCGATCTGACCGAAAAAGGCGTGGCCGAAGCGAAAGCCGCTGGCACGCTGATGGCCGAAAAAGGTGTTTTGCCGACAACGTGCTTCACTTCGTTCCAGACGCGCGCGATCAAGACGCTCAATCTGGCTCTGGAGGAAATGAACCGCCTGTGGCTTCCGGTCACCAAGGATTGGCGCCTGAACGAGCGGCATTATGGCGGGTTGACCGGTCTCAACAAACAGGAAACCCGCGACAAGCATGGCGACGAGCAAGTCCATATCTGGCGGCGCAGTTTCGATGTACCACCGCCGCCGATGGAGGCGGGCAGCGAGTATGATCCCGGTGCCGATCCGCGGTATGACGGGATCGACGTGCCCAATACCGAAAGCCTGAAGCTGACAATCGAGCGGGTGCTGCCCTATTGGCAAAGCGATATTCTGCCGGTTCTTGCCAGCGGCGAAACAGTCATCATTTCCGCGCATGGCAATTCGCTGCGCGCGCTGGTGAAGCATCTGTCGAACATTTCGGACGATGATATCACCGGCCTGGAAATCCCGACCGGGCAACCGATCATCTATGAATTCGATGCCGACATGCAGCCGGGCGAGCGGCGCTATCTGAAGGATATGTGATGGCGGAAGGTTCTCCTAAAGTCGCACCCAAAGTTGCCATCGTCATGGGCAGCCAGTCGGACTGGCCGACCATGCAATGCGCTGCCGGTGTTCTCGAAGAGCTCGGCGTGGAAACCGATGTGCGGATCGTCTCCGCCCATCGTACGCCAGACCGGATGGTGTCTTTTGCCAAAGCGGCAGCCGATGAAGGTATTCACGTCATTATCGCAGGCGCAGGCGGTGCGGCGCATTTGCCCGGCATGATTGCAGCAATGACGCACCTTCCTGTGCTCGGCGTGCCGATCCAGTCCAAGGCCTTGTCCGGCATGGATAGCCTGCTGTCGATCGTGCAAATGCCTGCAGGCGTGCCCACGGGCACGCTCGCCATTGGTGAAGCAGGCGCGACCAATGCGGGCCTGCTCGCGGCTTCGATCCTCGCGACCAATGACGAAGCGCTTACCTCCCGCCTGAAAGCATGGCGCGCCAAGCGCAGTGACGCGGTTACGGAGCGACCGGTAGACTGATGCTGAAAGCCGGGGGGACAATCGGGATATTGGGCGGCGGCCAGCTGGGCCGCATGATGGCGATGTGTGCCGCGCAGCTCGGCTATCACTGCATCATCTATTCGCCGGAGGCAGATTCGGTTGCCGCAGAAGTTGCGTCCGATTTCTTCTGCAATAAATGGGACGACACCGCAGCACTCGCCGCCTTCGCTCAAAAGTGCGATGTGGTGACTTGGGAATTCGAGAATGTTCCCGTCGAACCGCTCAAGCATATCGAAGACAGGCTGCTGCCCAAACCGCGCGCGCTGGAAACCGCGCAGGACCGCGTGGCCGAGAAAAGCTTCGTCGAAAACCTCGGTGGGCAGCCCGCCGCTTACGCCAAGGTTGATACGGATTACGGATTACGCGACGCGGTTGATCGCATCGGCGCGCCGGGCATCCTCAAAACGCGGCGCGACGGCTATG
>JAHDDJ010000396.1 GCA_020629385.1 Erythrobacter sp. | reverse complement strand
CACCGAATGGCAGAAGGCTCACGAGAAAGTGCTTGACCATGGCGAAGGCAGACGACTTCAAGCAAGAACTGAAGAATTGTACATCACGTCGATAGACGCAGCGTTAGAGGGCGGCGATGTCGATACTTCCATCGTTGAGCCGTTCGGGGTCAAGTTTGGGGCTGTAAAGGCCGAGACCGACAAGGCTGCAATCACCTACTACGCTGATCTTGATGATGATGCCCGTAAACAAAACAAACAAGCCGCGTTAGCTAGCAGCCTTGCGTTTTCAGCAGTTCCTATGGGTAACGCTGGTAGTGACTGGGCCGCTTGGACGGTCGAAGAATTGCTTGGGTTGGCCGACCCGTTCAAAGTTCCTGACGATAACGAGATCAAAGAACTTCGCGAACAACTCGACGAACGCACCTATGTTGACCAAGACCGGAAAACAAAGTTGGAGAACATTGTCTACCAGATCCAGCTTGAACGCGCTGCCGAGAACGGCACCATCGACATCGAACGCAATGGTGAGGTCGAGTCAGTCGAATTTCGTAAAGGCACCGATGGCGGTTACCAATACTGGGATAGCACACAAGGCAAATTTGTGGATGCACCAGCCCAGGTGGGCAAAGATTTCGAAGAGCTATTCGGCTCGGAAACCGACGTAGGAAACTCGCAGAACGAAGCGAGCGACCTCGAGAATTCGTACATGGACGGTGTTCTTGGCAGTATCCGAGACCAATCGCTGAGAGATGAGGTCGTCGAACGTCGAGCAGAACAAGACGTTGATATCGACTCAGAACAGCGTATAAGAGATGCCGAAGTCGTTGCAGGCAAACAGAACGTCGACGACTGGGTTGCCAAGGCTCCCGAACCAAAACCCGACGATGAATGGTGGAAGATCTGGTGACCACAACAAAACTGGAAGCCCGGCGAAATCATTATTCAATAACCGCTGGGGCCACGTGGTCAGTCCGATGACGGTTTTCGGAAGTTTCCCAGGCTATGCTAGCCGCTGCTTACAGCCCACAACCAGGTTGTTCCGTCATCGGCTCCGGTAGCCAGGGTTGTGCCATCGGGAGACCACGCCGCCGACCGCACCCGCCTGGTATAGGATACTTCTCCTCTGGGATGTGGTCTCACTCTGTCAGGGAGAGTAATCGTTTCGATAACCTCGCCGCTAGACCCACCCCATAGTAGGACCGTTCTGCCATTAACGACCGCTAAAGTCGAGCCGTCTGGAGACCAGATAACAACGTCGGCGTTGCCGCCGAGTAGTTCTAAATCAAGCGTTTGCACCCGTTCACCCGTCGCTGCGTCCCAAAGATCCACCGAACCAGACGTCGGAGTAGCGACAGTGGCCCCATCGGGCGACCACGCCACAGAACCGACAGAGACGTCGTCGGCTTCGATAGCGTGAAGCAGTTCACCGGTAGCCGGGTCCCACAACTTGAGCGTCGGACCCAACTCGTCAGGCCAGTCGTTGGTGCCACCGGAAGCCAGGACAGCGCCATCCGGGGACCAGGCAACTGACCAGGCCGTTTCGATACTGGCGTCGAGTACATGTACGGTATCACCCGACGCTACATCCCATACCCTCACGGTCGTATCTTGACTGGCAGATGCTACGCGAGAACTATCCGGCGACCACGCCAACGACTCGACCCTATCCGTATGGCCTTCAAAAACACGAACGACGTCTCCGGTGGCAACATCCCACATCGTGAACGTATCGTCGTCTTCGCCTCCGGCAACAATAAAATCGCCATCAGGCGACCACGCCACCGTGCTAAACCCCGACCTAACAAACTCGCCGTCAAGAGTCTGCACCACCTCACCAGTCGCCGGGTCCCGCAAAACTACTTTGGACCGAGAACCAACAGAGGCAAGCAGGTCACCATTAGGCGACCACGCCAACCCGCGGCTTATAGCATCGTCAAAAACGACAACCTCCGGGCCGTCATCTAGAACCCGCGGAACAATCACAAACCCAGTGGCCACAAGGCC
>JAHDDJ010000395.1 GCA_020629385.1 Erythrobacter sp. | reverse complement strand
CGAAGGATGTCCTGTGCTTCCTTGGCCGATATCTCGTTCTCGAACTCGATATTGACCGCTTCGGAGTGGCCGACAAATACCGGCACGCGCACGCAGGTGGCGTTGAGCTTGATCTTGGGATCGAGAATTTTCTTCGTCTCGACCACCATTTTCCACTCTTCCTTGGTCGAGCCATCATCCATGAACACATCGATATGCGGAATGACGTTGAAGGCGATCTGCTTGGTGAAAGTCTCCGGCTGAACCGGATCACCGACGAAGATTGCGCGGCTTTGCTGGAACAGCTCGTCCATGCCCGATTTACCTGCGCCCGAAACCGACTGGTAGGTGGACACGACCACGCGCTTGATCGTTGCGGCATCGTGCAAGGGCTTGAGCGCCACGACCAATTGCGCAGTCGAGCAATTCGGATTCGCGATGATGTTCTTCCTGGAATAGCCATCAATCGCTTCCGGGTTCACCTCCGGCACGATCAGCGGAACATCGGGGTCCATCCGGTAGAGCGAGCTGTTGTCGATCACTACGCAGCCAGCCGCCGCCGCCTTGGGCGCATATTCCTTGGCCGGGCCGCTCCCCGCGGAGAACAGCGCAATGTCCCAGCCGGACCAGTCGAAATGCTCAATATTCTTGCATTTCAGCATCTTGCCGGTTTCGCCGAATTCCACTTCGGTGCCGTGCGAGCGCGAGCTGGCGACAGCCGCGACTTCATCAATCGGGAATTCGCGCTCGGCCAGAATTGCCATCATTTCGCGCCCGACATTACCCGTCGCACCGACAACTGCCACCCGATAACCCAACTTCATTCTCCTGATCTGTAACTGTTCTGCCCCTCTAGCAGTAAATGTGCTATGGGAAAGCGAGCATTCGATTTCACACCAAACTCGCAGAAGGAGTGTGGGGGCAGTGATGTCTTTAGAACAATGGCGCTTACAGGCGAAGCATTTCACCTTCGACGGGGTGAAGATCGCCTATTGGACAGCCGGTGAAGGCAAGCCGCTGCTCATGGTGCATGGCTTTCCTACTGCCTCTTGGGACTGGGCCCCGATCTGGGGCGAAATGAGCGCCAAACACAGCCTGATCGCCGCCGATATGATCGGCTTCGGACTGTCGGATAAACCCCGCACGAATTACACGATCCACCGTCAGGCTGACATGCAACTGGCTCTGCTCGATCATCTGGGTGTGAGCGAGTATGACGCGCTGGTGCATGATTACGGCGTCTCGGTCGGGCAGGAACTGCTGGCGCGGCAGCACGATGGCAGCGACGCGGCCGGTCTTGGCAAGATGGTGTTCCTCAATGGCGGTATTTTCCCGGACCAGCACCGGGCGCGGCTGATCCAGAGGCTAGGCAATTCGCCATTGGGCTTCATCGTCAGCCGGATGCTGAAACGCGAAAGCTTCGGCAAAAGCTTCAGCGCGGTCTTTGGGCCGGACACCCAGCCGAGCGAGCAGGAACTCGACGATTTCTGGGCGCTGATTACCGAGCAGGACGGCAATCTGATCTTTCACAAGCTGCTGCATTACATCAACGATCGCCGCGAGCATGAAGACCGCTGGGTTGGCGTGCTTGAAAAAGTGCAAGATCGCATCGGCCTGATCAATGGCGCAAAAGACCCCGTATCGGGCGAACATGCGTTCAACCGCTGGGTGAACACCCTGCCCGATGCAGAAGCCTATCTGTTGCCGCAGATCGGGCACTACCCCCAAGTCGAGGCGCCCGGTATGGTCGCCCCGGTTGCGCTCGAATGGCTCAGGTAACGGTCACTCCGGCGGCGTAACGCCGTGCTTCTTCAGGAACGCGAACATCGTGTTCCAGAGATGTGGACTAATCTTCTCGCCTGCCACGCGGTGCGTGTAGCCGGGATAGAGCATCATCTCGAACGGCACGTTGTTTTCCTGCAGCACCGAAATCAGCTCTGACGAGTTTTCGAACACGACATTGTCATCAGCCATGCCGTGGATCAGCAGCAGCGGATCGGTCATCTTGGT
>JAHDDJ010000394.1 GCA_020629385.1 Erythrobacter sp. | reverse complement strand
GCCGATTTTGCTGCGTAACAGAGCATCCTGCCTCTCGTCTGGTTCAGCTAACTGCACGCCCAGCCCCACCAATTTTGCCCAAAGCCCCCTTGCCCTTCGCCGCGATGCCGCGCATAGGCGGGGGCTTGAAACAATTATGAGGCAAGCATGGCCACCACAAAGGGCGCTGCCGGCAAAAAGTCCGGCATGAATGTTGATACCAAGCTGGTTCGCGAACTGGCAGAATTGCTGGGTGAAACCGGCCTCACCGAAATCGAAGTAGAAGATGGCGACCGCAAAGTGCGCGTATCGCGCGGCGGCGGTGTTGCGATGGCGGCGCCTGCTCCGATGGCCGCGCCTGCACCTGTTGCAGCACCTGCTCCAGCACAAACAGCGCCCGCAGCAGAGGCAGCCCCGGCTGCGGACAATGCGGCTGACGCTCTCAAATCGCCGATGGTGGGCACAGTCTATCTCGCGCCCGAGCCAAGCGCGCCCAACTTTGTCAGTGTGGGCGACAGCGTGAAGGAAGGTGACACGCTGGTGATTGTCGAGGCGATGAAGGTGATGAACCCGATTGCCGCCGACAAATCCGGCACCGTGAAGGCGATTCTGGTTGAAAATGCCCAACCCGTCGAATTTGACCAGCCGCTGGTTGTGATCGGCTAAGCCATGGGCATTTCCCGCATATTGATCGCCAATCGCGGCGAAATCGCGCTGCGAATCCATCGCGCCGCGCATGAAATGGGTATCGAGACAGTCGCGGTGCACTCCACCGCAGATGCCGATGCTATGCATGTCCGCCTGGCAGACCACGCGGTTTGCATCGGCCCACCAGCGGCGACCGACAGTTACCTGAACACAGCTGCGATCATTTCCGCTGCCGAAGTTGCCCAATGCGATGCCATCCATCCGGGCTATGGCTTCCTTTCGGAAAACGAAAAATTCGCCGAAATCGTCGAAGCGCATGACATCAAGTGGATCGGCCCCAAGCCGGAACATATCCGCACGATGGGCGACAAGGTGATGGCCAAGAAAACCGCTGGTGAATTGGGCCTGCCTTTGGTCCCGGGTTCCGATGGCGCGATCAGTGATCCTGCTGAAGCCGCGAAAATCGCCAAGGACATCGGCTATCCGGTCATCATCAAGGCGGCATCGGGCGGCGGCGGCCGCGGGATGAAAGTCTGCGAAAGCGAAGACAAGCTCGAAAGCATGATGCAGGCCGCCGGTACCGAAGCCGCTGCTGCATTCGGCGATGCGACGGTCTATCTCGAGAAATATCTCGGCGATCCGCGCCATATCGAATTCCAGGTATTCGGCGATGGCAACGGCAACGCGATCCATCTGGGCGAGCGTGATTGCTCACTGCAACGCCGCCACCAGAAAGTGTTCGAGGAAGCCCCCAGTCCGGTTCTTTCTTCCGAAGAACGTAACCGTATGGGTGATATTTGCGCCAAAGCGATGGCCGATATGGGTTATCGCGGAGCAGGTACCATCGAATTCCTGTGGGAGAATGGCGAGTTCTATTTCATCGAAATGAACACCCGCCTGCAGGTTGAGCATCCGGTGACCGAGATGATCACCGGCGTCGATCTGGTGCGCGAACAGATCCGCATTGCCGATGGCAAACCTCTGTCGGTCAAACAGGAAGAGATCGAATTTCAGGGTCACGCGATCGAATGCCGCATCAACGCGGAAGACCCGTTCACCTTTGCGCCCTCACCCGGCGAAGTCACCTCCTACCACGCGGCAGGCGGTATGCATGTACGGGTCGATAGCGGTCTCTATGCCGGATACCGCATTCCGCCTTATTACGATTCCATGATCGCCAAACTGATCGTCTATGGCCGCAATCGCGAAGGCTGCATCATGCGCCTACGCCGCGCGCTGGAAGAAATGGTGATCGAAGGCGTCAAGCATTCAGTCCCGCTGCATCAGGAACTGATCCGTCAGCCCGACATCCTCAACGGCGATTACAGCATCAAATGGCTGGAAGAATATCTGGCCAAGCGGGA
>JAHDDJ010000393.1 GCA_020629385.1 Erythrobacter sp. | reverse complement strand
TCGCGCAGATAATCGAAACCGAATTCGTTGTTCGTTCCGTAAGTGATATCCGCGCCATAGGCTTCGCGCCGCTCGAACTCGCCAAGGTTGGGAATGATCACGCCTACAGTCAGCCCCATCCAGCGATAGAGCTGCCCCATCCATTCGGCATCGCGACTGGCGAGGTAATCGTTGACGGTCACAACATGAACGCCCTTGCCCTCAATCGCGTTCAGATACGTCGCCAGCGTCGCAACAAGCGTTTTACCCTCACCCGTGCGCATTTCCGAGATTTCTCCGCGATGGAGAACAATACCGCCAATCAGCTGCACGTCGAAATGGCGCATGCCGAGCACACGGATCGAAGCTTCGCGGATCGTCGCAAACGCCTCGGGCAGAATATCGTCGAGCGTTTTGCCTTCGGCAAGCAGACCACGGAACTTATCGGTCTGAGCCTGCAATTCCTCGTCGCTCAGAGCCTGAATCTGAGGCTCCAGAGCATTGATTTGGTTAACGATTTTACCGAGAGATTTGACGTAACGGTCGTTGGACGATCCGAATACGGATTTAATAAGTGCATTGATCATGAAGGTGCTTTCGCAGGAAAATATGTAGGAGCTGCCGCCAGCGCGCCCAACCTGTAGATGGCGTCACCTGACGGCGAGAAACAGAATATCAGGAGTGCCGGCGCCTATTCGAAGGCGCGGTCAGGACCAAACTGCACAGTCGGAATAAAGATAATAACGGTCTTGCGGGTCTTGCACCCTTTGGCCGTATCTGACTTTTCCGGTGCAGAACGCTTATCGTTACGGCAGATGTTCTTCTGCTGCTTTTCACTCTGCGCAGTTTCGGATGCGCTGATATGCTCGGCTGCACCATTCAGCAATGCAGCATGTGCAGGCGCGTTGACGGCCGCAAGGCCGGACAGAAGCGCAAGGAAAGCGAGTAAGCGACGCATAGCTACTCTATAGGAAGCCCGATGGCATTCGTCCAGCTTCGGCGCATGGAAGCAGACAGGGGTCTATTGTTCAGCTTCGTTGTCGGCTTTGGCAGGCTGCTTGTCCGCGTTATCGAGCTTCTCGCTTTGAATATTCATTTCGAACCGGAGCTTCATACCCTTTCCGTCGTCAGACGGCTGCTTTCCGTCACGAGATCGCAAATCGACACCGCGGCTGATGGCGTCATCACAAAACTTTTTGGTGAAATCCATCGCTTCGGCCAGTTCGCCTTCATTGATCCGCTCGCACGAAACCACGCTACCATCAGCCTTTGCCTCAATTTCAAACCCGGCTTTGCCATTGCCCATAAAGGGCAGTCTTACCGGTCTGCGAGGAAAAGCAGGACGCGAGTAGCGCGAAGGCGTCACAACGGTTTCCGGGGCCGGCAACTGCCAGTTTATTGTGCGTACGATCCGTCCTTCGACAGAATTACCGTCCACGTCCATGGCTGGGCGGGTGATTTCAATGAGCTTCGCAAGATTGCAGCTGGCCGCATTCAGCGCAGCATCCTCAACCGGCTCGACAACAGAACATCCCGTAACTTCGCCGTTCGCGCCGATTGCAACTGAAATCCGGACGCGCCCCTCGCTGCCACGCGCAATGGCACCCTCGGGATAATCATTCAGACCTGGCCGGTCCCATCGGTTGAATTCCATACGCGGAGCGCTGGGAAAACTGGTGTTGTACAGTAGGGGACTACGCGGAGGCGCGACATAGTCTGCTGCTGGAGCTGCTGCTGCTTCATCGTCCAATTGCCATACAATAGTATGGCGATAGCTGGATGCGATAGGGTTCGCTTCTGCATCCGTCGCCGGGTGGAAATATGCCCGTCTTTCAATGACAGCGCAGGCTGCCGCGTCAAGATCGGCATGACCACTACTGGCCGTAACTGTACATTGATCGACACGGCCACCGTCGTTGACGACCAGCAGCACCTTCGTTGTCCCCTGTCGTTTTTCATCAATCGCGTCACGTGGGTAGTCGCCCCCTCGCACCCATCGAGCACGCGGTGATGT
>JAHDDJ010000392.1 GCA_020629385.1 Erythrobacter sp. | reverse complement strand
CTTACCGAAATGCTGGCGCGGCCTTCCCACACCACATTTCCCGATTGCTTGTCACGCAGCATCACACCCAGATCGGTGCCAATCATCTCGCGGCTGCCGCCGCCTAGATTGATTCCTATTCCAAGCCCTACGCCGGAGCCGAACGATCCGGTCGATGCACCGCCCCCAACCGAAACCGGATTGCGGCGCTGCGCCGGTTTGGCGATGTAGCGCTCTACGCGAACTTGCGCGATCTGGTCGGCTTCTTCGCGGCTGGTTTCGCGGTAGCCAAGCTCTGCCAATTCAGCCGCTACCGCTGCTTTATAGGCAGCCACTTCCGCTGCATCTGCCTCGACACCGGGTGCAGTTTCGATGAACACAGTGCCTGTGCCCAATTGCGCAATGGCTGCACTTTGGTGGAAGCGTGTCACCTCGACCGGGCTGACACGCGGACCGGCGACACAGCCTGCTGCAGCTGCGGTAAGAATGGTCAGCGCCGCCAAGCGGCCAAGGCCAGAAATGTTCATGATTGCTCTCCTGCTGTTGTCTTTAGCGAGTGTTTGTAAGGGTTGCTAGATGAACAAGCCCATGATTATGGCGAATGAACATGGCAGCCGTTAACCACTCCGTTGCCTGTAACTGTTAGCGCGAGGCTCATGACAAACTCATCCAAACCATCCGTTCTCGTTACTGGCGGTGCCGGTTATATCGGCAGTCATGCGGTTCTGGCTTTGCGCGATGCAGGCTGGAACGTAGCGGTGATCGACAATCTGACCACCGGGTTCCGCTTCGCCATACCCGATGATGTCACCTTGTATGAAGGCGATATCGAAGATGGTGCCCTGCTGGCGCGTATCTTTGCCGAGCAGGGGACCGGTGCGATCATGCATTTCGCCGGATCGATAATAGTGCCGGAATCGGTCGAGAATCCGCTCAAATATTATCACAACAACACTGCCAAAAGCCGCTGTCTGATCGAGGCTGCGGTCAAAGGCGGGGTGAAGCATTTCATCTTCAGTTCGACCGCTGCGACGTATGGTGTTCCGGAAACATCGCCGGTGACGGAGGATACGCCGCAAAAGCCGATCAATCCTTATGGCTGGTCAAAGCTTATGACCGAGCAGATGCTGGGTGACACCGCCTTTGCGCATGATCTCAATTTTTGCGCCTTGCGCTATTTCAACGTCGCAGGCGCTGATCCGCAAGCGCGTACCGGTCAGTCCACCGCTGGGGCAACGCATCTGATCAAGGTCGCGGTGGAAGCGGCATTGGGCAAGCGCGAGTCGGTTGCCGTGTTCGGCACCGATTACGACACGCCCGACGGCACCGGTGTGCGCGATTATATCCATGTGTCCGATTTGGCCGCTGCGCACGTTCTGGCGCTCGAAGCCTTGATCGACCAGCCCGACCGGTCGCTGACCATGAATTGCGGCTATGGCAAAGGCTTCTCCGTGCTCGAAGTCCTCGATGCAGTGGACCGCGTGACCAACCGCACCATCACGCGCAAGATGGAACCGCGCCGGGCAGGTGATCCCGCATCCCTGATTTCCGATCCTGCGCGGATCCGCTCCACTTTGCCATGGCGGCCGCAACATGCCGATCTCGACACGATCATTGCCCATGCGCTGCAATGGGAGCGTAAACTCGAGGAAATCCGGGCCAAATAGTTCGCCGGTCGGGCGACGTTACGCTTGACGTCAGCCGATTCGCCGATTAGTGGCGCGCCTTGAAATTCCGGCATCGGAGCTGATCTCCGGTGCCCTTATTTTTGGAAACCAGACAATGAAAATCCGCAACAGCCTCAAGTCGCTGAAGAACCGCCACCGTGATTGCCGCGTTATTCGCCGTCGCGGTCGCACCTATGTGATCAACAAGACCAACCGTCGTTTCAAGGCCCGTCAGGGCTAACGACAGGGATGGCCGACCGCGCATCTGCAGCGGTCGTGAAACAGAACCGGCCCGCCTCCGATCAGGAGAGCGGGCCGTTCCTGTTTGTGGCTTGAGGAAACGGAATGTGGGTATGA
>JAHDDJ010000391.1 GCA_020629385.1 Erythrobacter sp. | reverse complement strand
AGCTTCATACCTACGCCGTACTCAGGAACGAACTTGTACTCTCCTGGGTTTGTTAACAGTCTTCGGTATATAGCCGCTTTGAGATTCTCTAATCCGGACAGAAGCAGGTAGTCCCCTGCAGAAGTAATCTCAAAGTCATTCTGGAAGTATATATCAGTTCCGAACTCTCTTTGCTGCAGGGCCCCGGCGCTGTTGTCTGTAGAGGGTAGGGATCCCGAGGAGCCTCCAGAGGGACTTCCGGAAGAGCCACTTGAAGAAGATGAAGGTAATGTCCATGAGTAACTAGGCATTTTGGTTCCTTTAGTTAATGGCGTTCCCGTGTAGGTCTGATGCGGACACTTTGAGTACCTCGATGTCCCCGGCCCAGCCCCCTGTAGGAAGTATAGTAAACCGAATGCCCCCGGTTATGGCAGTAGTAAAAGAATCTGCTGTGTTGAAGGGAGCCAAAAACCCGTCCCCATCCCACACAGCCAACGTGTAGATGTTATGAGTGTATTTTAGGGTTATGTGCACCCTTCCTAGTCCTGGAGCGGAGTCTGTAACTTCCACTACGATAGGGGTGTTCCTAGCCTCCTGCACAGTACCTGCGATCTCTCCGGGTGTGGGGGACACAATCGTTACTACAGGATCTGTGTCGTCTATAGTGACTCCCGTGGACGGTAATTGTATCAGATGGGCCTCAAACAACTGAGGGACCCTAGGATCGAAAGCTAGTTGAGTAAAGGGCAGGGAATAGGTGTGCCCAGGTATTAAATTGGCGTCAAAATCGGGCATAGTCCCTCCTTTAGCTCATGAGCATGTTAGTTAAAGACACGTCCCAGGGCAGTAATAGTTCGGACCCTGCTTTAACCCACTCATTTCCTCCAGAGGTCATGTCTCCAGGAGCTCCGATGGCCGCGGTAATGGCGTAGTGGTCGTCTAATAACCCGTGCACACCGTCGTACACCCCTCCAGAATCCACGCCTATCCAGATGGGGTAAATTTCCCCAGCACCTTCTAGGTTATTTCCAATATTATGCTGCTCGTGAGCAAAGGTGTTTGCCGTAGGGCCTGAGGTTAAGGTATAGCCCGAACCTATAGCAAAAGAGTTGACGGATTGAAAGTTAGCGTAAAAATTAGACTTCCACACGGTCTCAAATGTTTGGTTTTCAGACATGCTTACGATAAATGGATCAGTCCACGATGGGGTGGTCTGACTTGGGATGCCTAGCGCCCAGAAACCATTTACAGTACCGTTACCCGTCAAAGTTACGTAAGTCATGTTACCGTCATCCGAATGCCACACGTGGGAATACTCCTGGTACCCCGTAGTGCTGCTATTTCTCCATCTGCGAGACACGGCGATGGTGGCTTGATCCGTGGCTGTAGGAAGAGCGTTAGTAGCTCCTCCTGTAAAACCGTCGTTACGTGATACATAAAGGTCTAGTTGGTATTCTGAGCCTTCTCGGAAGGAGAATAGGAGCTCAGTCCCACTAACATGCCTAAGTACAAACCAAGTGTATACTGTGCCTGTAGACCAGATGATGTCGGTAGGAGAGGCTATATTATCTCCTACGCCGGCTGTCACTGTGTTACTACTAAGAGTGACTACCCAGGGATTCAAAGCAAATCCGGTCATAGCCTCTTTAATGTTGTATATATCTCGTTGGTTACGGGCCAGCTCTGTTCCAGAGGCGGCCAGGTTGTTAACGTCGAATTGCCAAGTTTTTTGTTTAGTAGGTAAAGCCATGGTTATATTGTCCTAGGGTTATTAGTTATTTTACCAGAAATTAAGGTATATAGGTTACTTTGCTTTGAGTACTGTGGTGCCCGTAGCTTCCGGCATGAGTGCCACAGGAGTACCTGTTGGGCTTAGTGTGGGGGCAGAGGTTAAGGCGGCTGTTCCAGTCCCACTAGGTACGTAGGCGTGTGTGTGGCCATCTAACTCGTTCTTAAGGGCATCGTATTCACTCTTCTTGACCAAGGAGTCTACATCACCCGTACCGTCGTGTATATACACCTCAC
>JAHDDJ010000390.1 GCA_020629385.1 Erythrobacter sp. | reverse complement strand
ACTGGGTGCCGCCCAATGTCGCCGCCATCGCCTCCACCGTGGTGCGGATGACGTTGTTATAGGGGTCCTGCTCTTGCAGCGAGACGCCGCTGGTCTGGCAGTGCGTACGCAGCATCTTGGAGCGTTCGGATTTCGCGCCCAGATCGTCCATCACCTTGTACCAGAGCGTGCGCGCAGCGCGCAGCTTGGCGATCTCCATGAAGAAGTTCATGCCGATGCCGAAAAAGAAGCTGAACCGGCCTGCAAACGCATCAATATCCAGCCCGGTGGCCATCGCGCTTTTCACATATTCCTTGCCGTCAGCGATGGTGAAGGCGAGCTCCTGCACCGCCGTCGCACCGGCTTCGTGCATGTGATAGCCGCTGATAGAAATGCTGTTGAATTTCGGCATGTTGGCCGAAGTATATCCGATAATGTCGGAGATAATCCGCATGCTGGGTGCAGGCGGATAGATGTAGGTATTGCGGACCATGAACTCTTTGAGGATGTCGTTCTGGATGGTCCCGGAAAGCTGCTCGGTCGAAACGCCCTGCTCTTCGCCTGCAACGATGTAGAACGCCAGCACTGGTATCACTGCGCCGTTCATGGTCATCGACACAGACATGCTTTCAAGCGGAATCTGGTCGAACAGGATTTGCATATCCTCGACTGTGTCAATCGCTACACCGGCCTTGCCGACATCACCCACAACGCGCGGATGATCGGAATCATAACCGCGATGCGTCGCCAGATCGAACGCGACCGACAGCCCCTTTTGTCCCGCAGCAAGGTTGCGGCGATAGAACGCGTTCGATTCCTCGGCCGTAGAGAAACCCGCATATTGCCGGATTGTCCACGGTCGGCCCGCATACATGGTCGCCTTCACCCCGCGCGTGAACGGCGCGAAGCCGGGAAGGCCCGGATCGTGGCTGTCCGCTTCGGTATAGAGCGGCTTTATCGCAAACCCCTCGGGCATCTCTTTGGTGAGATCGCGGCCCTTGGATTCCTTGTCCGCGAGGGCGTTCCAGTCGGAAACGGATGGTTTATCAGTCATGCAAATCCCACTAGCCGTTCGCCCTGAGCTTGTCGAAGGGCTGCACTTACTTTTCACGTGACGCTAGAAGAAAAAGCAATCCTTCGACAAGCTCAGGATGACCGGATTTTGAGGTCACAACTTACTTGCCTGTAAACTCGGCCTTGCGCTTTTGCAGGAAGGCCATGCCGCCTTCCATCGCATCGGCGCTGGCACCGGCGATGCGTTGCCCCTCGGCCTCGCCCACCAGCACTTGCGGCAGTGTTCCATCGAGGGCGAGATTGATGTTTTGCTTCATCGTCTTGAGAGCCAAGGTCGGGCCGTTCGCCAGCTTTTCCGCCAAAGCGCGTGCCTCGCTCATCAACTCGTCCGCCTCGACAGCCTTGTAGACCAGACCCCATTCTTCGGCCTGTTCGCCGCCGATCTTCTCGCCCAGCATCATCATGCGGGTAGCACGAGCGCGGCCAATGGCGCGCACCAGCATCCATGTCGAACCGCCATCGGGCACCAGGCCGATATTGACGAAGGCCTGCAGGAAATAGGCGCTCTTGCTGGCAATGGTGAAATCCGCCGCCAGTGCGAGCGAACAGCCGACACCCGCAGCAGGGCCATTGACCGCACAGACAACCGGAACAGGTGCGCGCAGCACCTGGTTGATCGCGGGATTATAGTGGTTCTGCAGCGCCTGATGGCTGCCGCCTTTGGAATCGCTCGACCGCGCCGAAAGATCCGCGCCCGAACAAAAGCCCTTGCCCTCGCCCGTGATCAGCACTGCACGCGCATCATCCAGATCATAGAAGGCATTGCCGATTTCATCCGCCATCGCGGGTGCCATCGCATTCAGGCGATCCGGACGGTTGAGAGTGATGACCATCAACGGCCCTTCGCGCTCAACCTTGATATGTTCGTAGCTCATGAATCTCTCCTGAAAGTCTCTATTTGCAACCGGACTAGCGCGCCGCATGGTCGCTTAGCAAGTCCGTTACGGCGCGCTGCGTCCA
>JAHDDJ010000389.1 GCA_020629385.1 Erythrobacter sp. | reverse complement strand
TTCTCGATAGCTTCGACAATCTGGCGGGCGCATTCCTCGGGCGGCATCTTTTTCATCGGATTACCGTCGTTCATTTGCGTGTCGACCACCGGCGGCAACGCCTCCAGAACGCGGACACTGGTATCCTTGAGCTGTTCACGCAGGCCCAGCGAATAGAAACGCAGTGCAGATTTGGTGGCACAATAGACCGGCGTGCGGGCTGCCGGTGCGATTGCAAGGCCGGACGTCACATTGACGATCAACGCTTCCGGGCGCGCCTTCAGAGTGTCCATCAATGCCACTGTCAGCCGGATCGGCGCATTCAGATTTGCATAAATACAATCGTCTGCTGCATCGGCATCGGGCGTTTCCCGTCCCGCTTTTGGGCGAAAGTCGTGATCGACCAACTGTCCCGCATTGTTGAGCAGAATGTCGAGTGACCGGTCCCCCCACACAGCCAGCAGCGCATCAACACCCTCAGCATTTGAAAGATCCGCAGATATCGTCTCGAACCCGGCATCGGCCATGGCCTTCAACCTGGCCGGATTTCGACCTGTCAGAACCACTGTTGCACCCTTGTCGCGCAGTTGCACGGCCATCTCTTTACCGATGCCTGCGCTACCTCCGGTCAGCAGGACCGTCTTACCGGAAATATCCATCAGAATTTCACAATCCCGTGCTGCGCCAGGCTGCGCGCCGTGTCCTCCAGCGTTTGTTCGGCAGGGATATAGGTGAAGCCCAGCACGTCCTCCGTATGTTTGCCCGACACGTCGCGAACATTGCCCAGCTCGCCTTTGATCTGCTGCATTTCCGGCATAAACAGTGCCAGCAATTTCACCAGAAAATCGGGCATCCTCCGCGTCGGTGTTTTCGCGGCCAGTTCAGGCGCACGGGCGCGCAAGGTCTCAGCCATTTCCTCGATCCACATGAACTTTTCCGATGTCGGGAAGCGCTCCCCACGGACTTTCTCGGCCGGTGCCTCGATTGCGCGAACATGCGCCTCCGCCACATCGCGCACATCGGTAATACCAATGCCCATATTGGGCGCCATGGGGATCGATCCGTCCATCACTTTCTTGACCATCTCCACGCTGGTCGAAAGGTCGTCATCGAAAACCGGCCCGAACACGGCGACGGGATTGATCGAACAGAAAACCATGCCGGGCGCGTTTTTTGCGACCCA
Organism: Erythrobacter sp.; assembly: GCA_020629385.1. Taxonomy (GTDB): domain Bacteria; phylum Pseudomonadota; class Alphaproteobacteria; order Sphingomonadales; family Sphingomonadaceae; genus Pontixanthobacter. Next base: position 852 of record JAHDDJ010000389.1, on the reverse strand, counting down.
ATCGCGGGCGGAACGCTCGGCGACGGTTTTGGACTCGATATAAGGCGGGACACCTTCGCTCAGGTCGGTCCAGTCGGTGTAGTCGAAGTGGTTCTTGTTCTTGTGGCCATAGGCGATCGCGGCGGCCGAACTCGTCTGGACGAAACGATCAATTCCGGCGGCATTTGCAAATTTCAGCGCCCGCAATGTTCCTTCGGTGGCTGGAACGACCAGATCGTCCTTGTTCTTGGGAACACCGAGCGGAAACGGTGACGCGACATGAGCCACGGCGTCGCAACCTGCATTGGCCTCTGCCCAGCCCTCGTCGCTCATCAAGTCTGCTTGGAAAACTTTCAACCGCTCACCGGCTTCAGGCCAACGAGCCCGCAGGCGCGGCTCGCTTTTCGCAGCATTACGAACCGTTGTGTTGACGCTGTAGCCCTTGGCCAACAGCTGGTCGATAACCTCGCCGCCAATATAACCTGTGCCGCCGGTGACCAGAACTGTTCCTGCCATACATTGTCTCCCTTTGCAGGAAGGCTAGCGGGAACAGTTTCTGGCCGCAACTTACTTCAGCAGCACCAATTCTTCCGCCATGGTCGGATGTATCGCCACGGTGGCATCAAAGTCGGCTTTGGTCAGGCCGGCTTTCACTGCCACTGCAAATCCTTGCATGATTTCCGCCGATTCCGGGCCGATCATATGGATACCGACGACTTTATCCGTCGCTGCATCGACCACCATTTTGTAGAGACCGCGCTCGTTACGACCAGCAACGACGTTCTTCATCGGGCGGAAGTCGGATTGATAGACCTTGATCGAGCCGAGCGTATTGCGCGCCTCACCCTCGGTCAGACCGACAGCCGCGATGGG
>JAHDDJ010000388.1 GCA_020629385.1 Erythrobacter sp. | reverse complement strand
TTGCAGTTGCCGTCTGCGCCGGGGGCTCCGATGAAGTTCTTTTCCGGCAGCGCCTTTTCCATCTGGTGGATGATATGCGGCTCGGTCGCGACGATCAGCGTGTCGCCGGGGAATTCTTTGGCGAATTTCAGAATGCCGCTGGTCGATCCGACATAATCGGCGTGATCGACGATGGTCGGCGGGCATTCCGGGTGCGCGGCAATCGGCGCATCGGGATGTTCTGCCTTCAGTTTGAGCAGTTCGGTTTCGCTGAATGCCTCATGCACGATGCAGACACCGGGCCATAGCAGCATTTCGCGGTTGAATTTGCGGCTGAGATAGCCGCCCAGATGGCGGTCGGGGCCGAAGATGATTTTCTGGTCTTCGGGGATTTGCTGCAGGATCGTTTCCGCGCTGGAGCTGGTCACGATCACATCGGACAAAGCTTTCACTTCGGTCGAGCAATTGATGTAAGTAAGCGCGATGTGATCGGGATGCGCTTCGCGGAAAGCGGCGAATTTGTCCGGAGGGCAGCTGTCTTCCAGGCTGCACCCTGCGTCCAGATCGGGCAGCACCACGATCTTTTCGGGCGAGAGGATCTTGGCTGTGTCGGCCATGAATTTCACACCGCAGAATGCGATGACATCGGCGTCTGTTTCCGCCGCCATCTGGCTGAGCTGGAGCGAATCCCCGACATAATCGGCAAGGTCCTGAATCTCCGGCTTCTGGTAATAATGCGCGAGGATCACGGCATTGCGTTCTTTGCGCAGACGGTTGATTTCCGCGAGCAGATCGTCGCCGGTGGGGAGTTTGTTTTCAACGCTCATTGCGGTGCCTTTTCTCCGTCAAAACGGACATTTACGGTAATGTCATCGAACCCCGCCACCTGCAGCGGGATAGTCAAATTCTGTTTCACCGCTTCCTTAGCGGCTTGGCGGGCCATTGCCACCACTTCCGGATTCTTGGCAAAGGCCGCAGCTTTGGTCTCGGCCTGACGCGAGTTTTCGCGGCTGAGATTTTCCGACGCGCCGCGACTGACCCAGACGCCGTCTGTGTAAACCTTCTTGCGCGCTTCATCGAGATTGGGGCGCGAGATTTTGAGCACGGGCAGAACCACATCCAGCGTATCGGAGCTATCATCCCAAGTAAGCCGGTCGCGGTCGATCGAGGAGAGATCTAGCCGGTATTCGACCGTCGCCGGAATGATCGCCGCCTGCCGGCTTTCCGCGATATTAATCGGGCCGAGCGACGTTGTGTTGACGCTTTCGGCAGTGACTTCGAACCGGCTGGAAAACACCGTCAGCGAATTCTGTTTCTCAAACGCCAGCATCGCGCTACCGACCGGATCGGCTTCTTCCTGATAGAAGAATGCGCGCCAGCCGAGCCATGCGGACAAAGCGATCAGACCAATCACGATCAGCCACGGCACCGCCTGCACACGGGCGAGGTTGACGGGTTGTGCTGGCTCGGGCGCGGGGGCCTGAACCGGATCGGTTTCCTGTATTACTGGGTCTGCCATATATCTTCCGAACGTGTGACCATGCCCCGCTGTTCCAGATCGAGCAGATGCGCCTTGACCGACATACCAGCCGCCCCGGTGAGGCGCGGATCGAGACCCTTATACATCAGCGGGACCATATCCTCGATGCTCTTGGCACTTTCGCCCAGCAGGCGCAGGATCTGGTTTTCGCGCTGGCGGCGGTGGCCGATCATCCCGCGCACCAATTGGCGCGGCTTTTCTATCGGAGCGCCATGCGCCGCATAATAGACGCGGTCTTCGCGGTTATAGAGCCGGTCGAGGCTTTTCATATAATCGCCCATATTGCCATCGGGCGGGATGACGACGCTGGTGGACCAGCCCATCACATGGTCGCCGGTGAACAGAGCGCCGCTTTCTTCCAGCGCAAAGCACAGATGGTTGGAGGTATGGCCCGGCGTATGAACCGCCGTCAGCGTCCAGCCTTCGCCGCGCATTTGCTCGCCATCTTCCAGCACGCGATCCGGGGCGTAGGTTGTGTCAAACGCCTCGTCCGAGCG
>JAHDDJ010000387.1 GCA_020629385.1 Erythrobacter sp. | reverse complement strand
TGCGTTGAAGCAGGCGCGAGGAGCCTTTGGGCGCGCCCATCTGCACCACGCAGTCCACATCCCCCCAATCAACACCCAGATCGAGGCTGGCGGTGGCAACCAACGCGCGCAGCTCGCCCCGCGCCATTGCCCCCTCAACCTTGCGCCGCGCCTCCCGACTGAGCGAACCATGGTGGATACCAACGGGCAGGCTGTCTTCATTCGCCTCCCAGATGTTCTGGAAGATGAACTCGGCCAGGAAGCGGGTGTTGGTGAAGATCAGGGTAGTCTTGTTTTCCCGAATGAGGTCATAAAGCTGAGGAATCGCCCAGATCGCTGCGTGTCCGCCCCACGGCACGCGCTCTTCATCGGGCAGCAGGATGTGGAGATCGGGATCGGCCCCCTCCTCCCCGACAACCAGCGGGACCTCGTCCAGATCGCCCCACGGTGCCAGCCACTGGCGAAACGCCTCCGGCTCCGCCACCGTTGCCGATAGTGCGGCCCGCTGCATATCGGGTGCAATCGCCTGCAAGCGCGACAAGGCTAGCGCCAGCAGATCGCCGCGCTTGCCGGTCGCGAAGGCATGCACTTCATCGATCACGATGCGTTTCAAGCCACGGAACAGCTCGAAACTGTCCGGATAGGACAGCAGCAAAGAGAGCGATTCGGGCGTGGTCAGCAGCACATGCGGCGGCTTGCTGCGCTGGCGCTTCTTGCGATCGGACGGCGTGTCACCGCTTCGCGTTTCAATCCGCAGCGGCAGGCCCATTTCCTCGACCGGCGTCAGCAAGTTGCGCTGGACATCATGCGCCAGCGCCTTGAGCGGCGAGACATAGAGCGTGTGTAGCCCGTCATGCGGTTCGGCTCCGTCCAGCACCGATGGACAAAAGTCGGCTAGCGTCGGCAGGAAACCTGCAAGCGTCTTGCCCGCGCCCGTATCCGCCACCAGCATCGCATGTTTGCCGGATCGGGCGGCGGCAAACATGTCCGCCTGGTGCGACCGGATTCGCCAGTCGCGCGCCGCGAACCATGCGCTGATCTCGTTCGGGATTTCAGGTGGGAGACTCTGATCGTTCATACTTCACCGCCCCTGCCTGAACACATGGACCGCATGGACCACTGTCCTGAACGGGAAAATGGGCATAGTGGTTCCGGCGCTCAAGTACGCGGTGCGGAGGTGCGGAAATGTTGCCTGACGAAACATGCGCTCACAGCAGCATATTTACGCCAAGTAGGACAGGCTCCGGATGACAGCCTTATTCTGTGGCTGCCTCTTCTGCGGCGTCAGCGGCTGCTGACTCCATGCCGCCGGACCAGTCATCCAGATTCTCTTCGTCATACCCCGTCGCAGCCGAAATCTTCGCCCGTTCGGCAGCTGTCAGTTCCGAAAATGTCCGCGCAGCTGGCAGATCAGCCGTCGCTTCGGCAACGCGTTGCTCCATATTGGCGAACACGCCCATCATGTCGGGCAGAGCTTCCATGGTACCCGCAACCATGCGCGGATCGCTGGCCATGGTGAAGGATTTGCGCGCAAAACTTGCACCGCTTTCGGTCGAGAAGAACGCGTCAATATCCTTGAGTTCGGCCTCGTTGAAATTGATCGCGTAAAGTTCCGCCATGACGCGGCGCATGGTCGGCTCCATCGCGCCCATCATTTCGTTCATCAAAGACGGGAACAAGGCAGCCTCCCGCTGCTTGCGCTCGACCCGGGCTGGATCGAACATATCGGCCAGTTCGGTCGCCTGCTCTCCCGAGATATTCAGTTCCTCTTCGGACAGGCCGAGCTGGTCAGCAACGAATTCGGCCGGTTCCTGCGCCGCCTTGTCCGCTTCCATCTGCATCAGCGGCTGGAGCATTCCGCCCATCATGCTGTCCATCATTTCCTGCATCGCGCCTTCGGGAATCATCTTGGCGATGATCTGGTTGGCCAGCGGCAAACGCGTCTTTTGTTCTTCGGTCAGCGGTTCGGCAGTGAACATTTGCGCCATTGCGGCGAAGGCATCCTCGTCGGGCATCTCGTCTTGTGCAGCGACAGGTTGTGC
>JAHDDJ010000035.1 GCA_020629385.1 Erythrobacter sp. | reverse complement strand
GTGGACAGGCGGTTAATCGCCTCGTCCTGGCCAAACACGACATGCTTCAGATCGCGGCTGAGATTTTCCAGCGCTTTCTTGTCATCTTTCGATACCGATTTTGGCGGGATGCGCGCCATGGTCGCAATCACCGCCTCGATTTCCTTGGCGGTGATCTTCTTTTTCCTGCGGCTGGGCGGGACCAGCATCTGCATCGCGCCTACCTCGTCGATCACGTCAATCGCCTTGTCGGGCAGTTTCCGGTCATTGATATAGCGCGCCGACAGTTCGACCGCGGTTTTCAGCGCGTCGGGTGTGTATTTGACCTTGTGATGATCCTCGAAAGCGGTGCGCAGGCCTTTGAGGATTTTCACCGTGTCTTCGATTGTCGGCTCGTTCACGTCGATTTTCTGGAACCGGCGCAGCAGGGCGCGGTCTTTCTCGAAGTGGTTGCGGAATTCCTTGTAAGTGGTCGAACCGACGCAGCGGATCGACCCGTTGCTCAGTGCGGGTTTGAGCAGATTGGAGGCATCCATCGCCCCGCCACTGGTCGCACCGGCCCCGATTACGGTATGAATCTCGTCAATAAACAGAACCGCGTCGGGCATCTGCTCCAGCTCGCCCACGACTTGTTTCAAACGCTCCTCGAAATCGCCGCGATAGCGCGTGCCCGCCAGAAGCGCGCCCATATCGAGCGAGTAGATCACGGCATCGGCGAGCACTTCGGGCACTTCGCCTTCGACGATCTTGCGTGCAAGCCCTTCGGCAATGGCGGTTTTGCCAACGCCCGGGTCACCGACATAAAGCGGGTTGTTCTTGCTGCGGCGGCACAGGATCTGGATGGTCCGGTCCACTTCGGGCCCGCGGCCGATCAGCGGATCGACCTTGCCGTCTTCCGCCTTCTTGTTGAGATTGACAGTAAACTGGTCGAGCGCGGTTTCCTTCTTGCCGCCTGCTTCGCCCGTTTTCTCTTCACTGGACGTGTCTTCAGCGCCTTGCGGTGGAACCGAGTCAATTTGTTTCCCGCCTTTGCCTATGCCGTGGCTGATATAGCTGACGGCATCGAGGCGGCTCATATCCTGCTGCTGAAGGAAATAGACCGCATAGGAATCGCGTTCCGAAAACAGCGCGACCAGCACATTCGCACCTGTCACCACATCCTTGCCCGAGGATTGTACGTGGAGAATGGCGCGCTGGATCACGCGCTGGAAACCGGCGGTCGGTTGCGGATCGGCGTCTTCCTCGGTTTTGAGCGACTGGTATTCCTGATCGAGATAGGTTTTCACCACCTCGCCCAGCTCGGCCAGATCAACCCCGCATGCGCCCATGACCTGGGCCGCATCTTCATCATCGATCAGCGCCAGTAGCAGATGCTCCAGCGTGGCATACTCATGCCGCCGTTCCGACGCATTGGCGAGCGCGGAATGAAGCGTTTTTTCAAGGTTCTGGGCAAAACTGGGCATTCAAATATCTTTCAAGAACAAAGGGGGCGGCTTCCGGTTAAGGGAGTATGAGCACTCATAGTTAACACCATCTAAATGGTATCTTCGGGAGAAGGGTCGACAGAGGCATTTTTTGCCTGCCATCAGGAATTCTTCTTCCCGAACAAGGCATCGGCGGCAGCCATATGGGCCGCAGCCTTGTCTCTATGCGCAGAAACGCGAGCGATCTCCGCTTCGAGAAGGGCAATCCGTACGGTCAATTCATCCTGAGAGTAGGGTGAGAGATCTTCGCTCGAGAGTTTGCTCGCAGCATCGCCCTTGGGGCGCGGGAGATCATCATGTTCCATCTGTTTACAACCTCGCAAGCAAGCACACTTGCTGTCAACACAAGGTAGGGTTACTTCCCCTGCATTCAAGAATGCTGTCGCTAACGGGCCACAGCTTCGGAATGGCCCAGATTTTTAAAGGCAGAGTACGATGATGGGGATCGATATTCCTGCGAACATGATTGCGATGGGTTATGACATGCCCGGCGGGCCGGAGGTGCTCCGGACAGAGAAACTGCCTGTGCCGACCCCGGGCGCAGGCGAAGTGCTGGTGCGCGTTGCCTATGCCGGGGTGAACCGGCCGGATGTGATTCAACGCATGGGCCACTATCCGCCGCCGCCTGGCGCCTCTCCCATCCCGGGCCTTGAAATTGCAGGGGAAATTGTCGCGCATGGTGACGGCGTGACGCCGGAATGCATCGGACAGAACATCTGTGCGCTGGTGACGGGCGGTGGCTATGCCGAATATTGTCTCGCCAAAATTGACCACTGCTTGCCGGTGCCGGACGACCTTCCTCTGGATCAGGCGGCAGCTTTACCGGAAACGCTGTTTACCGTTTGGCATAATGTCTTCGAACGCGGCTGGGCTTGTGAGGGCGAAACGCTACTGGTGCATGGCGGGACCAGCGGTATCGGCACCATGGCAACCAAGCTGGGCAAACTGTTTGGATTGACTGTGATTGTGACGTGCGGCTCTGACGAGAAATGCGCGGCTGCGCGCTCCATCGGGGCAGATCACGCGATCAATTACAAGACTGCAGATTTTGTCGAAGAAGTGAAGGCGATCACGGGTGGGGCCGGCGTGCAGCTGGTTCTCGATATGGTTTCGGGCGATTATGTTCCGCGCAATCTCGCCTGCCTCGCCGAGGATGGGCGGCATGTTACCATTGCGGTACTTGGCGGCATGAAGGCGGAATTGAACATGGCGCAGATTATGGCGCGGCGTCTGACGCTGACAGGGTCGACATTGCGCGCCCGACCGGACGCCTTCAAAAAACTGCTTTGCGACGAGATTGTCCGCACTGCATGGCCGTTGGTGGAAGAGGGCAAGCTGCGCCCCGAAATGGATCACGTGTTCCCTCTTGCCGAGGTGACAGCCGCCCACCAGAGGATGGAAGCGGGTGATCATATCGGCAAGATCGTGCTTGAGATGGATCATGGCTGATGCGCTGATTCTTCACGAGGACCCGTGCAGTGGCAATTGTCACAAGATCAAACTGACTGCCGCGCTGCTGGGCATTCCCCTGGAATTGCGCCAATATGACATCAGCAAAGGCGAGACACGCACGCCGGAGTTTCTTGCCGGGGTAAATCCGCATGGCCGCATCCCGGTGCTGCAAGTCGGGACTCGTTTTCTACCCGAAAGTAATGCTGCCTGTTGGTTTCTGGCGGAGGGGTCGCGCTTGATTCCGAACGATCCTTTTGCCCGGGCGGACATGCTGCGCTGGATGTTCTTCGAACAATATAGCCATGAACCCAATGTTGCGACGTTGCGGTTCTGGATGAAATTCGTCGGCGAAGATGCGTTGACCGAACAGCAACGGTTTCTAGTGCCGCTGAAGCGGGCGGCGGGCGAAGAAGCTCTGGCCTTGCTCGACCGGCATTTGCAGGCGCGCAGCTGGATGGTTGGCGAGACAATCAGCCTCGCCGACGTTGTGCTATACCCATACACCAGCAAATGCGCCGAGGGCGGGTTCTCGCTCGACGGTTTCGCTGCAATCAGGGACTGGATTGACCGGATCGAAAGCGCTCACGGCTTCATCGCGATGGAATGATTGCGCTGCAGAGACGCAAATGCTTGCCGAATAGCGGGCGATGCCCTAGATCATAGACCACACGGCCGCTCCGAAAGGGGCGGCCCTATTATTTTTACCGGAGATTTTCCCGTGGCCAACACCCAAGCAAAACCGCTTATGCCGCATGCAACAGCCACCTGGCTGATTGACAACACGTCGCTCGCATTCGAGCAGGTCGCCGAATTCTGCGGTCTGCACATTCTCGAAGTGCAAGCGATGGCTGACGATCTTGCAGGCAGCAAATATACCGGCCGCGATCCGCTGCATTCGGGCGAACTGACGCAGGAAGAGATCGAGCGCGGTCAGGCAGACCCGTCCTATTCGCTGGTTATGCAGAAAGCTCCGGTCGAAGTAACGCGCACCAAGGGGCCTCGCTATACACCAGTGTCCAAGCGTCAGGACAAGCCCGATGGCATCGCCTGGATCCTGCGCAACCACCCGGAAATTTCCGACGCGCAGATCGGCAAGCTGATCGGGACAACGCGCAACACCATCGGCGCGATCCGCGAACGGAGCCACTGGAACATCCAGAATATCCAGCCCAAGGATCCTGTAACTTTGGGGCTGTGTTCACAGCGCGAACTGGATGCGGTCGTCGCTAAAGCAGCGAAGAACATCAAGCCTGTCGAAGGCGAAGAAATGCCCGAAGCAGCTGCGCCTGCAAATGCCGGTATGAGTGACCGCGAGAAGCTGATCGCCGAATTGCATGCAGAGCGTGACGCTGCCGAAAAGGCAGCATCCGAGGCGGCACAGGAAGCGGAAGCGGCCGCATGGCTCGAAGCCAAGCGTGCGGATGAAGCGTCAGATGAAGAAGGCGCACCTGACGAAGCTGTCTGATTACCGAATAGTCGCAGCGGACAAAAAATTACGTAATTAGCGGCATTTGCTCTTGCTCGAGACGGGTGAATGCCGCATCTTGCTTACATGAGTGTAAGTAATTCGGATACGCCGTTCGCCGACATCGCCTATCACCACCCCTGTGCGTGGGATATGGAACTGACACCGCAACCGCTTCCCGCGATGTTTGCGGCAACCACCCAGCGTAATCCGGCAGCCCCTCTCGTCCATTTCATGGGGCGCACTTTTTCCTATGGCGAATTGTATCAAGACGCGCAGCGGTTTGCGCTCGCTCTTGTGGCCAATGGCATCAAGCCAGGCGACCGGGTGGGTTTGTTCTTGCCCAATGTGCCCATTTACGTCGCGGCCTATTACGGGGCGATGATCGCCGGTGCGGTGGTGGTTAATTTCTCGCCGCTTTATTCAGTCGAGGAACTGGCCCAGCAAGTCGCGGATTCGGGCACAAGAATGCTGGTCACAGTCGATGTGCCGGAACTCTATGGCACTGCCGAGAAGGTCCTTGCAGGGTCTGGGTTGGAAACGCTTGTCGTTGGCGAATTGGCAACGATGCTGCCGACACTCAAAAAATATGCGCTGAAACTTCTGGGTCGCGGCAAGATTGCCCGCGTAAGCTATTCGGATTCTGTTCTCGGGTGGAGCGAAATGCTGGACGCCGCCGATGTGTCGCAGATAGACACTCTGCCACCGGTTCAATCAGACGATCTGGCATTGCTGCAATATACTGGCGGTACAACTGGCGCGCCCAAAGGGGCCATGCTGAGTCACGCAAATCTGTCGCAAAATGCGCAACAGGTTGCCGCAATTAATCCGTTCGGTGATGCCCAGAACGAAGTGTTTATGGCGGCGCTGCCCTTGTTCCATGTTTTTGCCAATACCGCACTGCTCAACCATGCGGTCATCAGTGGCGCCTCGCTGGCCATGGTCCCGCGTTTTGATCCCAAACAGGTTTTGCAGACAATCCAGAAACACAGGACGACCGGCTTTCCGGGTGTGCCAACCATGTTTCAGGCGCTGCTCGACCATCCCGATATCGGCAAGACCGATCTGTCTTCCCTAAAGGTCTGTATTTCCGGCGGTGCACCTTTGTCAGCTCCGGTTCGCGAGCGCTTCGAGAGTGAAACCGGCGTCCGGCTGGTAGAGGGATATGGCCTGACCGAAAGTTCGGGCGTCGTCTCCGTCAATCCGTATGATGGGGTGCGGAAACCCGGCACAATCGGGCAAGTGGTTGCCGGAACGCGGCTGCGCTTTGTCGACAAGGAAGATGCGAGCAAAGCTGCACCCGACGGAGAGCCGGGTGAACTTGTCATCAATGGACCGCAAATCATGCAGGGATATTGGGACCGGCCTGATGCCGCGGCCTCGACTTTTGTTGAAATAGACGGTCGAAAATGGCTGCGGACAGGCGATATCGCGGTGCGCGATGAAGACGGATTTGTCCAGATTGTCGACCGCAGCAAAGACATGATCGCCGTCGGTGGCTTCAAGGTTTTCCCGAGTCAGGTCGAAAATGTTCTGCTGGAAAATGATGCGGTAAAAGAAGTGCTAGTGATCGGAATGGCCGATGATTACCTCGGCGAAACACCGCACGCCTATGCTGTTCTGAATGAAGGCTTTGACACATCCGAACAGGCGCTGATGGACTGGCTCAACGCCCGCGTCGGCAAGCATGAGCGGATCACCAAGATGGTATTCCGCGAAGAATTGCCAAAGACCATGATCGGTAAGCTCGATCGGAAGGCCTTGCGCGCCGAAGTCGGCGCCTAAGCGTGATCGTAGTTTGGGGCTGAGCGCCGGTTAGCTTGTTGCAAGCGACAGCTTGGGTTCTTCGCCCGCCGCTGCCTTATCCGCTTTGGCAGGAGCCGCAGGCTTACCTGCTCCCTTGGGCGAGAACTTGCCTTCAACGACCGCTCCCTGCTCAATGGTAAGCGCTTCATAATGCACATCGCCATGGATATGGGCAGTCTTCAAGATAACCAGCTCGCGTGCGGTGATAGAACCGTCGAGCGTACCGGCAAGGCGTGCGGACTCCGCCGTTACTGCTCCGTGAACTGTGCTGCCTTCACCCTGGACCAGCGAGGCGCAGCTAATATCGCCTTCGATCCGGCCATCGACGTGCAATTCCGTGGTGGCGGAAATATCACCCTTGATCGTGACATCGGCTCCGATGACCGAGAATGTCGAACCGCTGCTCATGCTCTTGTCACTTGCTCTGCGGTTGCGGGGTGCCGGCACCGGCGTCTGTTCGGGCCTTTTTGAGAACATTGGGTGCTTTCTCCAGGAAGGGGCGAGGGTTTACCGCGCGGTCATTGATGCGCACTTCAAAATGAAGGTGCGGGCCGGTGGAACGGCCAGTGCTGCCAATGCCGCCAATGATGTCACCAGCGGCGACTTCCTGCCCCACGGCGGTGTTGAATTTCGACATATGGGCATAGCGCGTCATCAATCCGTTGCCATGATCGATCTCGACGGTTTTGCCATACCCTGACTTCCATCCGACATAGCTGACGATGCCCTTGGATGCTGCATGGATCGGTGCGCCGACCGGGCCCTTGAAATCAAGACCGGAATGCATCGCACCACCACCCGTGAAGGGATCGCGGCGATACCCGAAGCCCGATGATACAGTGGCAACGCTGGCAGGGACGAATTGCGGGATCGAATCGAGACCCTGTTCCAGAGCGGCCATACGCGCCATACTGAGACCAAGCCGCTCGAACCGCGGATCGATATCGCCATTGGCGCTTGTTGCGAGAATTTCGAGAGGACCACCCATCGCGCTGGTATCGGCATTGCGAGCGATAGCATCAGGGTTGAGGCCCAGTTCGCGAATGGCGCTTGCAGCGCGGGCAGCACGGCGATCAGCATAACGCGTAAGGCGTTCAACAAACACCAGTTGCCTCGCTTCGAGTTCGGCAAGGCCAGCTGCCTCTGGTATCAGGGCGCTGACCTCAGAGACCGTGTTGGCGGCTTCGCTCGACGAATCTGAAACGGTCTCGCCGGCTTTTGCGTCTTCGGGAAGACCGGCCACAATGGATTCAATAAAGTCCTGACGCTTGTTCAGGTCATCGGCGACTTCGCCAACATTTCCGCGATAAGCATCGAGTCGTTCTTCGACGGTTGCTACCTTCGCTTCACGTTCCAGCAATGAACTCCGCTCTGCTTGAGCGCGATATTGGCTCCACGCCATGACCGCCATGGATATGGCCCATGCAAGCAATGCAAGAACGACTATGCTCGCGGCAACCTTCTGGAAGCGCGACGAAATTTTGATGAAGCGGACTTGCCCCTGCGACCGCATGAAAAATTCGCGATCAGGGAACCAGTCAGCCAGACGGCTTGTCCATCCGTCAGCTGAAGCGTGCTGTGTCAAAATTTACCCCAATGACCCATTTATCTTGTGGCGCAGCCGCTAGCACGCGAATCGCCATGCGTCGAATCGGTTTACGTTTCCGGAAGCTGAACCGACGGAGTCCCGCGATGAATCGTTTTGTCACACGGCAATAATTTTACAACCTCGCGCGCGAATCGATACGCCAGCTATGGGCTGAGACAGGTTTTCTGGCCTTTTCTTGAAGGTTTGGCCTGCTACATGTCCCGATATGGCATCCCCTCCAAATACTGCGCCACTGGCATCGAATCCGGCCGCTCTGATTGCGGAAATGGCGGCACGGGCTCGGAACGCGCAAAAAACACTGGCTGCGCTCGGCAGCGATTCGAAGGCTGCGGCTCTTCATGGTGCTGCTGACCGGATTATGGCGAGTGAAGCGGCTATCCTGTCTGCCAACGCCAAGGATTGCAGCGAAGCCGAAAAGGCGGGCCTTTCCCCGGCGATGATCGACCGCTTGAAGCTTTCAACCGAGCGATTGACTTCCATAGCCGCCGCTGTCCGCGCGGTGGCGGAATTGCCCGACCCGGTCGGCCAGATAATAGATACGTCGCAACGCCCCAACGGGATGGTTCTGGGCCGCGTCCGGATACCCATCGGACTGCTGGGGATCATCTATGAAAGCCGCCCCAATGTGACCGCCGATGCGGCGGCATTGTGCGTGCGTTCGGGCAATGCCGTGATTTTGCGCGGCGGGAGTGAAGCGGTCGAGTCCAACCGGGCGATCCACGCTGCATTTGTCGAAGGGCTGGAGGCTTCGGGCATATCTGCCGATGCAGTCCAGCTGGTGCCCACGCAAGACCGTGCTGCCGTAGGCGCAATGCTATCTGCCAGCGGTTTGATTGATATGATTATCCCGCGCGGCGGCAAGGGCCTTGTCGCGCGGGTTCAGGCCGATGCGCGGGTCCCGGTGCTCGCCCATCTCGACGGCATTTGCCACACATATATCCACGAAGCAGCCGACGCCGCGATGGCCGCAGAGATTGCACTCAACGCCAAGATGCGCCGCACCGGTATTTGCGGTGCGATGGAGACGCTGTTGTTGGATGCGCGGTTCCCGCAAGCGACCGAGGTAGTTGGCACGCTTCTCGAGGCCGGATGCGAATTGCGCGGCGATGCGCGGGCGCAAGCGCTCGACGGGCGCATCGTCGCTGCCATGCCGGAGGATTGGGACACCGAATATCTGGACCCGATTCTGGCTGTGAAAGTGGTCGATGGCCCCGCCGAAGCGATAGCCCATATCGACAGGCACAGCTCGGGGCATACCGATGCGATTGTGACAGGCGATTCCGCAGTTGCCGAGGCGTTTCTGGCGCAAGTCGATTCGGCAATCGTCATGCATAATGCGTCCAGCCAGTTTGCCGATGGCGGCGAATTCGGACTGGGCGCAGAGATAGGGATTGCGACGGGTAGGCTACATGCGCGCGGACCAGTCGCCTTGGAAGGCCTGACCACCTATAAATGGCAAGTGCGCGGGACAGGGCAGATCCGGCCCGCATGATGATGTTGCCATGATCAGAACCGGCCTTCTCGGCGGCAGTTTCAACCCTGCCCATGGCGGGCATCGCCGCGTCACATTGTTTGCCATGGACGCGCTCGGGTTGGACGAGGTCTGGTGGCTCGTTTCGCCCGGAAATCCGCTGAAGCCCAAAGCGGGCATGGCGCCTTTATTCGCCCGCGTGAAATCGGCGGCCAAGCAAGCGCGCCGCGCCCCGATCAAGGTGACTGCTATCGAACGCGAGCTTGGTACGCGTTTCACCGTCGATACTCTGACTGCCATCACCCGTCGCTATCCCAAGCGTGATTTTACCTGGTTGATGGGATCGGACAATCTTGCGCAGTTCCACCGCTGGCGGCGGTGGCGCGAAATTGCCCGCACAATGCCAATTGCGGTTATCGCGAGGCCCGGCTATGATACAGATGCTGTCGCCAGTCCCGCGATGGCTTGGTTGGGGCGCCACAGGGTGTCTCCAGCGCGATTTAGAGACGGGGCAAGACGGAGCGCACCTCAACTGGTGACATTGCGATTTGATCCGGATTCCCGTTCGGCAACGGCCATTCGCCGCGCCGATCCGGAATGGGCATCGAGAATGTCAGCTAATCCCGTGCGTGACCAGGTCACTTATCACCTCATCCATCCAGAAACTGATAGTAGAGGCGCAGCGCCCGCATGACCGGCTTGCCTGACCACCTGCTACAACGCTCAGCGATCATTCACACAATTCGGAGTATCGACACCGCCTATGAACCAGGCGCCCAATTCTACGGCCGAGCGCGGCCAATCCTCGCATCCATCAACCGGTGGAGCCCCAGCCATGTCTGATGCCGTTTCGAATGATCTACCCGAAGTCGTCGCCGAACCAGGCTCGCTCTTGGCGCTGGTCTTGCAGCAGCTTGACGACGATCAGGCGCAGGATGTTGTGACAATCCCGCTCGAGGGCAAATCGAGCATTGCCGACCACATGGTCATCGCGTCGGGCCGCTCGACACGGCAAGTCGCCTCGATGGCGCAGAAGCTGGCTGAAGAGGTCAAACATGGCGGTTTCGGACCAGCCCGGCTGGAAGGATTACCCGCCGCCGACTGGGTGCTGATCGATGCCGGTGACGTTGTTGTGCACCTGTTTCGCCCCGAGGTCCGTAGCTTCTACAATCTGGAGCGAATGTGGGCGTTTGGCGATGCTCCCCCGGTGGCAAGCGGCTCTGCCTGACATCAACTGATCGGGAGAGGCGCTGTGCTGCTACATGTTATCGCACGCGGCAAAATCGCTCGGTCGCCCGAGGCCGAGCTCGTTGCCCGTTACGAGAAGCGTCTGACCTGGCCCGTCAAAATGACCGAGCTTCCAGAAACGGGCGGCAAGGTTGCGGAACCGCAAACGCCGTACAAAACAGTGCTGCTCGACGAGCGTGGAAAGCAATTCGACTCGCAAAGCTTCGCCGACCTGATCGGTGGCTGGCGCGATGACGGAATGCGCGAAGCGCGCTTCGTGATCGGCGCAGCGGACGGACATTCCGAGGAAGAGCGCCGCGAGGCTGATGTGCTGATGGCATTCGGCAAAGCCACATGGCCGCATTTGATGGCGCGGGCGATGCTGATGGAACAGCTATACCGCGCCACTGCGATCCTCTCCGGTCACCCCTATCACCGTGCGAATTAGTCGGGCATAGATGGCATCATGATGTTCAACCGGTTCCCTCTGGCTCGCGGATCATTGGCGCTTTTGCTTGCTATGCCGCTGGTAATTGGCGGGGTCGCCTACGCCCAGCGAACTGCCGAATTCGATGATCCCGCTGCGACACGTGCAGCGATGCAACGCGCTCTGACAGAGGCAAAAGAGGCAGAGGCGCGTGGCTTGCGGCTAGAGGCGGAGGCGCGCCAATTGTCCGAAGCGTTGGAGAAAACCGCGACCGAAGCGGCTGCCTTGGCTGCACGTATCCAGCAATCAGAAGCCGGCATTGCAGCAGCGGAGGCGCGGATCGATCTTATCAATGGAGAGCGTGCGGCATTGAACCGGCGGCTTGCGGATCGCCGCGAACCGCTGGTGCGGTTGACCGGCGCGCTACAAAAGATGGCGCGCCGTCCTTTGGCGCTGTCAGCCCTAAAGCCCGGCAGTCTGCGTGAAACGGTCTATCTGCGCGCGATGCTCGAAAGCACTGTTCCCCAAGTCCGCGAGCGGACAGCGGCGCTTCGCGGTGAAATACGGCGCGGGCGCTCGCTTGAGGAAGAAGCGCGGCAGGCACTCGGCGCGCTGCAGGATAATGAGGCCGAGCTGGAAGAGCGGCGCACACGTCTCGCTAATCTGGAGACGCAGCAGCGCCTGCAATCGCGTCAGGCAAGCAGCGCTGCGGCACGCGAGAGCGAACGCGCTCTGGCCTTGGCCGAAGAAGCGCGAGACCTCGATACATTGGTCGGCCAGCTCGATCAGGTGGGCAGCTTGCGCAAGGAATTGGCGGCACTTCCCGGACCGGTCATGCGTCCGGCACAGCCCGGCGCTGGGGTTGCGTCTGGAAATATACCGTCGCCGACACCTTCTGCCACGCGCAGTAATCTCAAGTTCCAGTTGCCGGTGACAGGCCGAACACTGACCGGATTTGGTGATACGGGCAGCAACGGCCTCCGCAACACCGGCATTACCCTGTCCCCGCGCGATGGCGCGCAGGTGGTTGCTCCGGCAGAGGGACGCGTGGCCTTTGCAGGCCCGTATCGCGGGTATGACCGGATCGTGATTATCGAACATGAAGGCGGCTGGACCAGTCTGGTGACCGGCCTCGCGCGTACCGATGTCGAGGTGGGGGATGATCTGGTCGGTGGATCGCCGCTTGGTGTTGCCGGTTCGGAAGGGCCGGTTGTGACGCTGGAGTTGCGGCGCGGCGGCACGCCGGTCAATCCGCTTGAATTTATGCGCTGATCCGAAAGGTTTGCGCCCCGCACCGCCCCGAAGCGGGACGATGGCGCAATCGTCATCTGGCGTTCAGCGCTTCCCCGCGATAGTGTTCGCGTGACTCGAAAGGTAATACGCCCATGAAATTTGCCGCATTCGCCCGTTCTGCCGCACTTGTCTCCGCCGTTGCGCTTATCCCGGCCACTACTGCCGGAATGGCGCAGGTTGACGGCCGCGCCGGCCCTGAATTTGCGCGACTGTTTGCGACGTATCAGCAGATCAAGGCGAATTACGTCGAGGATGTCGATGACGAGAAGCTGATTCGCGGCGCGATTGACGGGATGCTGTCATCGCTAGATCCGCATTCAGGCTATCTCGATGGCTCCGATTTGCAGCGGCTCAACACCATGATCGACGGCAATTATTCGGGTCTCGGTCTGTCGGTTGTGATGGAAGATGGCGCGGTCAAGATCATCTCTCCGTTTCGCGGAAGCCCCGCAGACAAGGCCGGGATCAAGGCGGGCGATTACATCACGCATCTTGATGGCAAACTGATCTACGGTGGCGATCTCGACGAAGCGGTCAGCCAGATGCGTGGTCCTGCGGGCACATCAATCCGTCTGAC
>JAHDDJ010000034.1 GCA_020629385.1 Erythrobacter sp. | reverse complement strand
TGTTCGCTGATGTCGAGGCCGTCGACTTCGGCTTCTTCGGAAACCCGAAGCCCGATGGTCAGCTTCACGATGTAGCCAGCGATCAATGTACCGATACCGGCCCATGCAATCGTAATCAGGACACCTTTGATCTGGATCCAGAGCTGCAGGCCGAGACCGTTTGCATCATCGCCAGCGGGGCCGCCAAGGAATGCCTGATAGACAACCGCTGTGCCTATCGCACCGACAATACCGCCAACGCCGTGGATGCCGAAAGCATCAAGGCTGTCGTCATAGCCGAACTTGCCTTTGACCTTCGCGACGAAGAAATAGCACACGGCCGAGGATACGATACCAAGCAGGATCGCGCCAAACGGGCCGGAGTTACCGGCGGCTGGCGTCACGGCCACCAGACCGGCGATGACACCGGAACAGAAGCCAAGCGCCGATCCCTTATGGCCCATCATCCGCTCGATCACCATCCACGCCAGCGCACCAGCCGCAGTCGCGACGAAAGTGTTGATCATGGCAAGCCCTGCCGAACCGTCTGCTTCCAACGCGGAACCGGCGTTAAACCCGAACCAGCCAACCCAAAGGAGACCGGTGCCGACCATAGTCAGCGTCAGACTGTGAGGGGGCATTGGCTCTGCCGGATAGCCGCGACGTTTTCCCAGCAGGTAAGCAAGCACGAGACCCGAGACACCAGCATTGATGTGCACAACGGTACCGCCAGCAAAGTCCAGCGCGCCGTCTTTGAACAGCAATCCGTCGCCAGCCCAAACCATATGCGCAATCGGGAAGTAGACGATAGTCAGCCAGATCGGCACGAAGGCCATCACCGCGCTGAACTTCATACGCTCGGCTGTAGCACCCAGAATCAGAGCTGCTGTGATGGCAGCGAAGGTCATCTGGAAACTGACAAACACGTATTCGCTGATGACTTCATCGGTGAATGTCGCAGCGGTGGTGCTCGCATCCATTCCGCTCAGGAAATAGCTGCCACCACTTATGAATTGACCGAGAAAGCCTTCAATCGGCGTGGAACCGAAAGCGAGCGAGAAGCCCCACATCACCCATACCAGCATCGCGAGACAGGCAGTCGCGCCAATTTGAGTCATGGTGGAGAGCATATTTTTGGAGCGGGTAAGGCCGCCATAAAACAGTGTCAGACCCGGGATGATCATCAGCAGGACCAGCACGGTCGCTGTCATCATCCAGGCGTTATTACCGGGATTGGGAACTGCGGGCGCTGCCTCTGCGGCTGCCTCGGCAGCTTCCTGCGCCCATGCAGGGGTTGCGGCGTAAAGCGACGCGCCAAGCGCAGCGCCGCCGCCAAAAATTTTGCGGATCATGGAAGTGTCCTTCATGTCTGGAAGAGCGGTCATAGTGCCGTGTCCCCGGTTTCGCCGGTGCGGATGCGCGTGGCGTCGGCGAGGTCGAAAACGAAGATCTTGCCGTCACCGATTGCCTCGGTGCTGGCAGTATCCTTGATCGTTTCGACCACCTGCGCTGCGATATCGTCGCTTGCGGCAATCTCCAGCTTCACTTTGGGAAGCATATTGGTGGAATATTCGGCTCCGCGATAAATTTCGGTTTGCCCCTTTTGGCGACCGAAGCCTTTGACTTCGGAGACCGTCATGCCCGCAACGCCAATGGCGCCGAGTGCTTCGCGCACTTCATCGAGCTTGAACGGTTTAATTACGGCGATGATGAATTTCATCTTTAGCCCCTGCTTGCGTATCGACCCGTCGTCGACTTCGCACATGCAGCAAACACCGTGCCAGAATCGAAATATTGCGTCTTTCAGGGGACTCGCGGCGAAATTTGACTGCGTGGCTACGTTAAGAGTCGCTTAACTTTTAGGCTTTGCCTATAAATTAGGCAGTTCAAGCTGTGCCACCACCGGCAAGTGATCGGACGCCTGCGACGCCGTCGCGCTGTGATGGACATGCTGCTCAAGACAGCCCCACTCGTCCGACGTAACAATCCGGTCGAGCCTCGCAATCGGTTGGCGCGAGGGAAAGCTGCGTCCCGTTTCCAACACGTGCCATTTCCGGCGAAATTCCTGCATTGCGCCCGTGCGGTTTCCCCATTGGTTGAAATCGCCCATCACCACAGTAGGGCATGGGGGCTCGCAAGCATCCACATGGCCCAGAATAGCCTTGATCTGATCACGGCGGCGCAAACCCGATAGATCAAGATGCGTCCCGACCACGCGGATATGCACGCCTTCAATTTCCAAGTCTGCTCGCGCCGCTCCGCGTGGCTCCAGTGTCGGCAGATCGAGCGGCTCTGACCCTATGACCGTGAACCCTCGGCGCACCAGCAAAGCATTGCCATGCCACCCCAAACTGCGCGGACGTTTGGCGACATCGACTGGCTTCCACGGGCTGTCATCCAGCGCGGTGCGCTCCAGCACGCTGGCACGATCACCGATCCGCAGGTCAGCTTCCTGAAGCGCAATAATGTCCGCATCTATCTCTCGCAGGACGGTGATGATGCGATCAGGGTCGCGGCGGCGGTCTGTGCCGACGGCCTTATGGATGTTATAGCTGGCGAATGTCAGGCGCACGGTCAGGCGATCAATTCTCCGGTTCCCCGGCAATGTAACGGTCTGTGGGCCGTGCTGGCAGCCCGTCGATGCTCGCCAGACGCATTCCATGCTTCGCTGCCCATTCAGACGGGTTGCTCTGCGCGTGCGCTTTTTTGAGCGTTGGCCGCTCCGCCTGCATTTCCATAAAGGGTACGCCCCAACCGCAACTGGTTTGTACGCTTTCCACCGCAATATCGAAAATCTGGCGCGTCCCGGGCAGCAGTGTGAAATGAGCGGCCAGAGCCCCCCATTCCGGGTCCTGCGGCAAAACGGGCTTGCCGTTTCCGTAAATGCGCAAAATCAGAGCTGGTTGCTGGAAATTACAGAACATGATCGTGATACGACCATCGGCAACAAGATGCGCATGAGTCTCGTTCCCGCTTCCGCCCAGATCGAGATAGGCCACACGATCCGGAGCGAGAACGCGGAACGCATCGTAGCCCTTGGGACTAAGATTGATCCGCGCATCTGCCGCTGCAGTAGCCACGAAAAAGACCGGCTGCTTACCGATCATGTCGATATGCGCGTCTTCCAGCGTGTCGAAAAATTCAGCCATGCTGCATGCTAGGATGCAACGGCGTGCTTGTCACCGTTCCTTGGTGGCCGAGAATTTCAGATCGGGGTTCTTTTCTTCCTGATAGCCGACATCCCAAGGGGATTTTGCCATAAACACAAGATCGCCATCGCGGTCCTTGGCAAGATTGGCGCGGTTGAATTCCTCGAACTGCTTCAGTGCTTCGCCTTCGCCTGAAACCCAGCGTGCTGTGGCGAAGGGCGATGCTTCCAAGGCAGCCTCGACTTTATACTCCGCAGAAAGGCGCGAAATGAGAACCTCCAGCTGCAATTGGCCGACAACGCCGACAATATGGTTTGCGCCAAGCTCAGGGTAGAACACCTGGATTACACCCTCTTCGGATAGATCATCCAGCGCTTTGCGCAGCTGCTTGGTCTTGGTCGGGTCTTTCAGCTGGACGCGGCGCAATATTTCCGGCGCGAAGTTGGGCAAGCCAGTGAAACGCAGTGTGTTGCGCTCACTCAGCGTATCACCCACGCGCAAGGTTCCGTGGTTCGGGATACCGATAATATCGCCCGCCTCGGCAGTGTCAGCAATCTCCCGGTCCTGCGCAAAAAACAGGATAGGCGAGTGGATCGCGATCGGCTTGCCAAGGCCGGAGGGGGTCAGCTTCATACCGCGCTTAAACGTCCCCGACACCTGCCGCATGAATGCGATACGGTCGCGGTGGTTCGGGTCCATATTGGCCTGCACCTTGAAGATGAAACCCGTGACCTCATCATGGTCAGGACCGATTTTTTCATCACCCGCCGGTTGAGGACGCGGCGGTGGTGCAAACTTTGCAATCGCTTCGATCAGCTCGGTCACACCGAAATTCTTGAGCGCGGAGCCGAAATAGACCGGCGTCAGATCGCCATTGCGATAGGCTTCCAGATCGAATTCAGGATAGCCGATCTGCGCGAGCTCTGCATTTTCGGCGACCTCGTCCGGCAGGACCGGGTTTTCATCGCGCTGGCCGTGAAATTCCTTCGATGGCCCTTCAGGACGGGCAACCGTTCCGTTTTCGAACTCCAGAATTCCCTCGAACTGGCCACCCATGCCGACCGGATACATTTGCGGGCTGACATCGAGCGCGAGCATGTCTGCGATTTCGTCGAGCAATTCGAAAACCGGGCGGCCTTCGCGGTCGACCTTGTTGACGAAAGTGATGATCGGCACGCTGCGCAGACGGCACACCTCGAACAGCTTGCGGGTCTGCGGCTCGATGCCCTTGGCCGCGTCGATCACCATGATTGCGCTATCGACCGCAGTGAGCGTGCGATAGGTGTCCTCAGAAAAATCCTCGTGCCCCGGTGTGTCGAGCAGATTGAAAGTAATCCCGTCCCGCTCGAACGTCATCACGCTGGAGGTCACCGAAATACCGCGCTGCTGCTCGATTTTCATCCAGTCGGACCGCGCCCGGCGAGCCTGCCCGCGCGCCTTGACCTCGCCCGCCAGATGGATCGCCCCGCCTTGCAGCAACAGCTTCTCGGTCAGCGTGGTCTTACCCGCGTCAGGATGCGAGATGATCGCGAAAGTACGCCTGTTCGATTTGGGATTGGACATGATTTAGCCGCGCAGCTCCGCACCCAGCTTGCCCGCAGCAGCCACAACCTTGTCCGAAATCGCTTTCAAGTCTTCATCCTTGTAGCTCTTCTCGGTCGGCTGGAGCGTGACTTCGACAGCAACAGACTTCTTGCCTTCCGGAACACCCTGGCCGGAGAACACATCGAAGATGCGTGCATCAACGATATTGGCCTTGTCCGCACCTTTCACCATCCGCTGCAAGTCGCCTGCTGGCAGATCAGCGGGGACAAGGAATGCAAAGTCTCGCATCACTGATTGCAGCGCTGGCGGCGCATAGGTGGTGCGCGCAAAGCTCGCAGTGCCCTTCTTGCCCGGGATTGCATCGAGGAAAATCTCGACTGCCACCACCGGCACATCGATATCAAATGCTTCCAGCGTTTTGGGGTGCAGCGTGCCAAAACGGGCGAGGACATTCTTGGGGCCGAGCCGCAAAGTGCCTGACTGGCCCGGATGGAACTGCGCACCTGCATCGCCCATAACCTGAAGCTTGTCCGCTGGCGCACCCGCCTCGGCGAGCAACGCCATGGCTTCGGCCTTGGCATCGAACGCGTCGAAGGGGACGGCTTTGCCAGAGGCCCAGCCGCGTGGCGATTTCTCGCCAGCAAGCACTACGCCGACAGTCGGCTTTTCATTGCTGGAGCCATCATCGTTGCGGAAATAGCGGCGTCCCACTTCGAACAAGCGTAACGACGTCGCGCCGCGATCGACATTGCGTTTGGCAGCCGACAGCAAACCCGGGATCATGGACGGCCGCATGGCCTTCATGTCCTCGCTGATCGGGTTGTCGAGCACCCACAGCTTGGCTCCGTCGGCGAAGTGCTCTGCCTCAGGCACAGGCAGGAATGACCAAGTCACCGCCTCGTTCAAACCGCGCCCGGCAGCTGCACGCCTTACACGGCGCTCTTGCTTTTGCTCGGCTGATGCAGTGGGTGCGGCAACGCCTTCCACACGCGGAAGAGCTGTACTGGCGATATCGTCGATGCCGTAGATCCGGACGACTTCCTCGACCAGATCGGCAGGGCCTTCGACATCATGGCGACGCAATGGCACTGTGACTGTCCACGGCACGGCTGCTGCATCGACACCGAAGTCGAGCGATTCGAGAATTCGTTGTTGCTCTGAAGGATCGACATCGACCCCGCCCAACTTTTGCGTAAGCGCAGGGTCGAATGAGACCG
The DNA here is from genome assembly GCA_020629385.1 of Erythrobacter sp. GTDB lineage: Bacteria > Pseudomonadota > Alphaproteobacteria > Sphingomonadales > Sphingomonadaceae > Pontixanthobacter. Next base: position 6,958 of record JAHDDJ010000034.1, on the reverse strand, counting down.
ACATTGCTTGCGCAGGCGGCGTACCGGCGCGCACCGCATCCGTGGCAGTACCACCAGCCAGCTCGACAATCATTCCGGTCAGCAGGTCAAGACCGTCATCCAGAAACGCCGGATCAACGCCGCGCTCGAAACGGGTGCGTGCATCGGAGGCAAGCCCCAGCGTACGGCCCGTCCGCCCGATACGGTCCGGATTGAAATAGGCGATTTCGAGCAGCACATCGGTCGTGTCTTCGGTGCAACCCGAATCTTCTCCACCCATGATACCGGCGATGTCATGCACGCCATTATCATCGGCGATTACCGTCATGCTGCTATCGAGCGTGTAAGTCTTTTCGTTCAGCGCCAGCACTTGCTCGCCATCCTTGGCACGGCGGGCAACAACTGCGCCTGTGAGCTTTGCCAGATCATAGGCATGTGCCGGACGTCCGAACGCAAGCATCAGATAGTTGGTCAGATCGACCAGCAGCGAAATCGGCCGCTGCCCGGCGCTTTGCAGGCGCTGTTGCAGCCAGTCTGGCGACGGTCCGTTTTTGACGCCTGTGATGACGCGTCCGTAGAATGCCGGGCACCCTTCCGGATCGTCAGTACGGATTTCAACAGGGCATTCGCCAGCCGCTTCGAATTTGGGAAAGGCGATAGGCTTCAGCGTGCCCATGCCCGCCGCCGCGAGATCGCGGGCAATGCCATATACGCCCATGCAGTCAGGCCGGTTGGGTGTAATCGCCACGTCGAACACAGGGCTGGAGCCGTGATAGTCGGCAAAGCTGTGACCGACCGGCGCATCACCTGGCAATTCGATAATGCCGTCATGCTCGTCGCCCAGCTCAAGCTCGCGGACCGAGCACATCATGCCGTTGCTCTCCACGCCGCGGATCGCGCTTTTGCGCAGCTCCATCCCGTTGGACGGTACGACCGCACCGGGCTGGCCCAGCACGCCTTTCATACCGGCACGCGCATTGGGCGCGCCGCAAACGACCTGCAACGGGTCTCCTGTGCCAGTGTCGACCGTTAGTACCTGCAACTTGTCGGCATCAGGGTGTGGAGCCGCTGTCAGCACTTCGGCCACGGTGAAACCGGCGAGCAATTCTGCCGGATCCTCGATGCCTTCAACCTCGAGCCCGATACGGTTCATCGCCGCTGCCAGATCGGCAACGCTCGCATCGGTTTCCAGATGGTCCTTGAGCCATGTCAGGGAGAACTTCATGCTGTTGCTCCCACGCCCGCTGACAAGGTTGGCTGGTCGAACGGGCTGAACCCGTAATGCTGCAGCCAGCGCACGTCGCCATCGAAGAAGGCGCGCAGATCATCCATGCCATATTTCAGCATCGCGAGGCGATCGACACCCACGCCGAAAGCAAACCCTTGCCATTCATCGGGATCAAGTCCGGCAAATTCGATCACCCGGCGATTGACCATACCGCTGCCCAGCAATTCCATCCACGCATGGCCGGGCGCATCGCCCGATCCACCCAATACCCGGCGACCCTTGACCACTTCAAAGCCGACATCGACCTCGACCGAAGGTTCGGTGAAAGGGAAGTAGGACGGGCGCAAGCGCAGCACGATATCGTCACGCTCGAAGAAGGCTTTGAGGAAGGTTTCCAGCGTCCATTTCAAATGGCCCAGATGGATATCCTTGTCGATCACCAGCCCTTCAACCTGATGGAACATCGGTGTGTGGGTCGCATCGCTGTCGCTGCGATAGACGCGGCCTGGCGCGATAATGCGCACAGGCGCACCTTCATTGACCATCGTCCGGATCTGGACCGGCGAGGTATGCGTGCGCAGCAGCATCGCGCGATCCTGACCGTCCCGGTCGGGGAAGTAAAACGTGTCATGCATCGCGCGTGCAGGATGGTTTTCGTCCATGTTAAGCGCGGTGAAATTGTGCCAGTCGTCTTCGATTTCCGGGCCGGTCTTCACCGCGAAACCAAGGTCGGCGAAGATTTCGGCGAGCTCGTCCATGACCTGACTGACAGGGTGCACAGTGCCTTTGGGCGTGACAGGTGCAGGCAAGGACAGGTCGAGCGTTTCTGTGGCAAGACGGCGATCCAGCTCGGCATCGTCCAAAGCCTGCTTGCGGGCGGCTATCGCATCGGCGACTTCGGCGCGTGCTTGCTGGATGGCAGGTGCTTTTTCCTGCCGCTCTTCTGGCGTCATTTTGCCGAGCGTTTTGAGAAGCTGGCTGATCCAGCCCTGCTTGCCCAAGGCTTCGACCCGGAGTGCCTCTACGGCGTCAGGAGTGGCTGCATCGGCGATGGCAGCAAGGGCTGCATCTTTGCGTGTGTTCAATTCATCCATGGCGAAGGCGCGCTAGCGCCTATTGCGTCGCAACGCAAAGCCACTTTTGCGTTCGTTGCAGTCAATTATTTCCCGGATCGTCCAACGTCTGCACAGCGGAGCCGTGCGCGCGCATCCTTTCACGCATGAAACCGGCGATAACAGGATGATCGGTTGCGGCATATTCTGACGGCGACATTCCGAGAAAATCCTGACAATCGCGGACAAAATGGGACTGGTCAAAATAGAGCGAATCCAGCGCACCGATCCAGCCCATCGAAGGGTCCAGCATGAATTGGGCGATGCTGCGCATAAAGCGCTGGCGGCGCAGCAGCAGTTTGGGCGGGAAGCCGAAATGCTTGCGGCACAGCCGTTCCAGTGTGCGTTGGTTGAGTCCACATCTGTCCGCCAGTCCCGAAACATTCGGCAATTCAGGTTCGATCAAAGCAGCATGTATCGCCCCGATGCGCGGATCTTCCTTACCTGCTCGAGACCCCGGATCGCGGAAGAAATCGATAATGCTGGCAAGTTGTTTATGCTCCTGCCCGTCATCCGCCAGAACCCGGTCAGCCAAGTCGGTAAATTGCCCGAACTCGGGACTCTTGCGACCGTCACGGACAGTATTGGCGAACGCATCGGCGGGCTGGTTGACGAATGTCGCCCAGCCAAGCGGTAGCAAGCCGACGCCCCACATGCGGGTGTCCCTTGTCGTAAATTGCAACGAATGACTGCTTGGCCCTGTGATCATGAGGTCGGACCCGGAAACGCGCTCTTTGCCATCTATTTGGCAGTCGGGATAGCCGCCCGCGAACATGCGTATACCCGCCCACTCCGGATGGAGGGAATCGACTACGGAGTCATCCACCAAAGTCCGGCATTCAACATAATAGAAAGTCGTAAAGTAGCGCGCCAGATCGTCTGGCGGCTCGTGAAACGTCACGGCGATGTCGGCCTTTTCCATGAAGTCTCGCGCCCCTACACCCTGTCGTATTTTTCCAACCCATCGCAAAACGGCGGGTCTTGTCAACCGGCAGGTTTGTCCAGCGTTTGGACTGGCGAGCCCCTCAGCCGGGCTCTGTCCCGCATAAATCCGGACAGGATAGGATGGTCCAGCGCAGCATATTCTCCCGGCGTCATTCCCAGAAAACGGTGGCTGTCCCGGACGAAATGGGACTGGTCGTAATAGAGTGCATCGATGGAATCGCTCCAGCTCGCTTCCGGGTCGAGCATATATTCCGCGAGACTGCGCATAAAACGCTGCCGCCGCAACAGCAGCTTCGGCGGAAAGCCAAAGGCTTTGCGACACAATCTTTCAAGAGTTCTGCCGCCTATGCCGCAAAAATCGGCCATTGCCTGTACGTTGGGCAGATCGGGCTGAAGCAGGCAATCATGGATGCGTTCGATCCGCGGGTCTTCTTTACCAAATCGTGGTGCGTGATTCTGAAAATAGTCGATGATTGCGGCAAGCTGCGCCTCCTCGGACAACATCGGATCCAGCAAACTTTCCGCCAGTTTTCCAAAATGCGTGAATGTGGAATGCACGCTGCCATCAACCAGAGCATTGGCCATCTTGTGGGCGGGCTCGCCAACAAATGTTGCCCAGCCAAGCGGGAGCAATCCGATGCCCCAGAAACGCGATTCCGGCATTGCATAGTCCATGGTTTGCGATGTCGGCCCGGATGCGACGAACCGGGCACCGGACAAATCTTCTCCCTCGCCCATAGAAATCACCGGTGATGCGTCGGGGAAAAACCGCAATGTACCCCATTCAGGATGCATGGCGTCTCTGGCGAAAGATTGGCCGCTCAACTCCACGGATCCAAAACAGAATGTCGTAAAAAACCGTTCAAGATCGGCCGGCGGCTGATGAAAATGCGCATCCACGCGGCAGGCTTTGCTCATGCCAGCTCAACCATATTCATACTACACGCTTTCCCCATCACCCCTGACAATAGCTTTGCCGGTTCGAATTGATAGCTTGAATACATGCGGCATCACTCGCTGGAACCGTGCAGACCCTGCACAGCCTGTCCCGCAATTTCCATTCTGGCACGCGCAGCTGCCATCAGGATCGGGTGGGGCATATTGCGATATTGGTTGGGCGTCATTGTCATAAAGCGTTTGAAATCACGCACGAAATGCGCCTGATCGTGATAGTGGAAATCAAGAGTATTGAGCCAGCTAAGTTTGGGATCAAGCATGAACTGGGCAAGGCTGCGAAGAAATCGCTGACGTCTCAGCAGCAGTTTGGGGGTAAAGCCGAATGCTCTTCGCGAAAGCCTTTCTAAAGTCCGGACCTTGACGCCCGACCTCTCGGACATTGCCGCGACGGTAGAACATGTAGTGTCATTCAGCGCCTCAAGTGCCCGCCCGATATCTGCGTCATCGGGATGCTCCGACCCAATCCGGTCCAGCAGATGACTGTCAATTATTGCGGCTTGTTGTGCCAAGCTGGCTCCGGAACGATGGAGCATGCCGGTTAGGTCTTGAAAGGGAGAGAATTCTTCGCCTTCCAGCATATCATGCACCTGATCGGCATATTCGTTCGCGGGCCTTGCGATGAAGCGGGCCCAGCCGAGCGGCAACAGTCCGATGCCCCAGAATTTCCCGCGCGTAAGTGCAAAACGAGTCGCGAAGCTAGTCGGGCCAACCACCAGACTCTCTGGTGCCTGTTTGCTCTGTCCGTTCCCGATTTGCGCCTCAAGATCGCTGTCACGTGCGATCCGGATATTGGCCCATTCTGGGTGTAAATAGTCCTGAACCACCTCTCCCGACGCCGAAGCGACTTCCATGTAATAATATGTGGAGATGAAAGGGGTGAGCGCCTCGGAAGGCAAAAAGAAGCGCAAACGCGTTTCATATGGCGCTGTACCTTCGGATTTCATCGTTTCCCCTTACGACGCGTTTTTACAACTTGATCCGGAATTCACACGCTAGCCTGACCCGATCAGACTTCAAGGGGGAGGTTACATTATGAAAGCACCATCATTGCTATCCATCGCGCTCGCAACCACTGTTCTTGGCCTTGGAACAAATGCCATGGCCAAAAGCAAAGCGCCGGAGTTGGTGAAATGTGAAGAGTCGCTGGGAACTATTGCACTGGTCGAAGGCAGTCAGGCAGGATGGTCGGAATGGAAGCTAGGCTCACCCAGAGCGTTGCTTAACACTCTTGCCATCGAGTCGGGCTGCTTCACGCCGCACAATGCTGCCGATGAAAAGCCCGCACGGTTCTTGGTAACCGCGATCGCCGGTTCGCAAGAAGATGTAGACCAGGGGATCGAGCTGGCAAAAACCGGCGCAAGCGAAGCGCTGCTGCGATCCGGCGCAGCTGGAAAAGTTCTGAGCAAAGTTCCTATGGGCGGTGCTTTGGTTGGTGCATTCGGGATGTTCGGGGGCAAAAAGAAAACAGTCGCAGCCGGACTATCGGTGGTCAGTCCAGTCAACGGACAAACGCTTGCTACCGGCAGCGGCACAGTCAAGAAAAGCACGCTGAACTTCCGCGGTTCCGGCGGCGCATGGGCCAGCGATATTGCTTCCTCTGCCGGATACCAGAGCTCCAAGAACGGGAAGATGTTGACCGAGGCTTATATCCTCGCATTCAACGAGATTGTCGCACAACGGAATATTCTGGAGGCCGCGCCAGCTGCAGCATCGCCCGAGCCCGCAAAGGCGAGAACAGCGGTGGATACCGTGATGCGCACATCACCCGCAAAAGACGGCGAAACAGTGCGAACTCTGCGCGCCGGCTCTGAATTGTCGCCGACCGGTGAACGGAGCGGTCTGTTTATCGAGGTAACCGACAATTACGGCACCCGCGGCTGGGTCTCGGTTGAAGATATGGAATAACTGCATCCTGCTGTCGGATTTACGACCCGCCGACAGATACAGGAAGGGCGCGACCGGCATGCCAGTCGCGCCCTGTTTTTCCAGATTGCTTGATAAAGCGTGCGAAACGCTGGATCAGGCTGGCAAAGCTTTCTTCGCCTGATCAATGATCGATTTGAAGGCAGCGCCTTCATTCATCGCCAGATCGGCCATCACTTTGCGATCAAGTTCGATGCCGGCCAGCTTAACGCCGTGCATGAACTGCGAATATGTCAGGCCTTCAGCGCGGACCGCCGCGTTGATACGCTGGATCCACAGAGCGCGGAAGTTACGCTTCTTAACTTTACGGTCGCGATACGCGTACTGGCCGGCTTTCTCGACGGCCTGGCGTGCGACCCGAATGGTGTTCTTGCGGCGACCGCGATAGCCTTTGGCCTGGTCGAGAATCCGCTTGTGCTTCTGGCGCGTGGTGACGCCGCGTTTAATGCGTGGCATTTTTCAAGTACTCCTAAAATTCCGAAACCGGCTCAATCGAGGCCGTAAGGGGCCCATTTCTTCACTGCCTTTACGTCGCTTTCGGACAGGACAGAGGTGCCGCGGTTCTGGCGGATATACTTGGCATTGTGATGTGTCAGACGGTGACGCTTGCCAGCGACTCCGTGCTTTACTTTGCCAGTTGCGGTGATTTTGAAGCGTTTCTTCACACCGCTTTTGGTCTTCAGCTTGGGCATTTTCATCTCCTGTAGTCAGAGACACGTCCAACCAGCCCTGGCAGCCCTAACGGCCAGACCGGCAGATGAATCACGTGTCGGTGAAGTGCGCGCAATTAGCCGAAACCAGCCGCATTGCAAGC
>JAHDDJ010000386.1 GCA_020629385.1 Erythrobacter sp. | reverse complement strand
CGGCTGAGGAAGATTTTGCCGTTGTAGCAGCGCTCGCCCTCGAACACGGAGGAGGCATAGTGCATGGCGTGGCTGAGGATGTGCACGTTCGCCGACCGCCAGTCTACCAGCTGGCCGTCCATCCAAATCTTGCCATCACGATCATCATATGCACCGGCCATCACGCCCTCCATCAATTTGCATTTGTTACGTCGTTAGGTCCGATGCGGACATTTTATTGCGTCAAACCTGCGATTCGATACCGATGTGCGCTTGGAATGTCAACAAAGCTGACGTATTATTAGGCGAAATGTGAAGGAGACGCAGGCATGGAAGGTGGCGGTCGGGAGAGCGGGACATCGCTGCTGTTCCTCACGGATGAGCAATTGCGCAAGGGCATTGAGGCGATGTTCTTTGCCTATCGCGGGTTCACGGCGGACCCGGACCGGATTCTCGCCGATATGGCGTACGGGCGGGCGCACCATCGGGCCATCCATTTTATCAAGCGCAGCCCCGGCACGACCGTGAACAATCTGTTGGCGATCCTCGGGGTCACGAAACAATCGCTGAACCGTGTGTTGCGTGCTTTGATTGAGGATGGTTTGGTCCAGAGCGAGGTCGGCACCCGCGACAAGCGTGAGCGGCACCTGTATCTGACGGAAGCAGGCGAGACACTGGAACAGCAGTTGTCGGATGCCCAGAGAGATCGGATGCGGGCGGCGTATCGGGCGGCGGGGCCGGAGGCCGTGTCAGGATTTCGTCAGGTTTTGGAGGCCATGATGGATGACGACATGCGGCGGCGCTACGAGGCGCTGGAGAAGATGAAGGGATAGGACATGCATAGCGACCAGCCACATCTGTTGATCGTGGACGACGATGAACGCATTCGCGTCCTGTTGCAGAAATTTCTGGTGCGAAACGGGTTTCTTGTGACCGCTGCGCGGGAGGCAGCCCATGCGCGGCGGATCTTGTCGGGTCTGGACTTCGATCTGATCGTGCTGGACGTGATGATGCCGGGCGAGGACGGGATCACGCTGTGTGGTGATCTGCGGCAGGAGCGGGAGACGCCGATCTTGCTGCTGACGGCCAAGGCCGAGACCGATGACCGGATTGCGGGGCTGGAAGCTGGTGCGGATGATTACCTCGCCAAGCCGTTCGAGCCCAAAGAGTTGTTGCTGCGGATCAATTCGATCTTGCGGCGTGTGCCGCCCAGCGATGCGGAGCGGGATGTGCCCAAGGTGCTGCATCTGGGGTCGCTGCGGTATGACATGGAACGGGGTGAGATGTGGAAGGGCGAGGACCTTGTGCGGCTGACGGCGACCGAGGTGCAGCTGATGCGCATTTTCTCCGCCACGCCGGGGTCCGCGCTGAGCCGGACGGAGTTGGTTGAGAAACTGGGCCGTGCCGGTGGGCAGGCGCAGGAGCGGGCCGTTGACGTGCAGATCACGCGGCTGCGGCGCAAGCTGGAGGCAGACCCCAAACAGCCGCGATATTTACAGACCGTGCGCGGTGCGGGCTATATGTTGGCCCCTGATTGATTGCCAAACGGAGCGGCTGCGCCGCCCATTTCTTATTTGTCCTTTTGGCAGACCTGAGCCAATTTGGCCCAATGGAAGATACTGGCTGAGAGCTGCGCCTCCGGCGGGAGTTTTCGGGTCAGAAGAAGGAGACACGCATGACCACGGCACTGGTGACGCATAAGGCGGGGTATGATCATGTGACGCCTCCGGGCCACCCCGAACAGGTGGCTCGTCTGGATGCGGTTCTTGGATCGTTAGAGGAGCTTGAGTTGACGTCGGTCGAGGCGCCGATGGCGGCTGATGATGACATATTGCGGTGTCATCCTAAGGCCCATCTGGAGGCGATCCGTGCTGCTGCGCCAGATGAAGGCTGGCGATCGCTGGATGCGGATACCCATATGTCTGCGGGCACGCTGGAGGCTGCGTTTCGCGCGGCGGGTGGGGCTGTGAAGGCCGTCGATCTGGTGATGTCTGGCGATGTGGCCAATGCGTTTGTTGGGATGCGGCCCCCTGGCCATCATGCGGAACGCGAGAC
>JAHDDJ010000385.1 GCA_020629385.1 Erythrobacter sp. | reverse complement strand
ACAATCGCATCGACCGCGTTCTGGTCGGTGGTCAGCCCGGCGTAAACCGGCTCCAGCCTCTTATCAGTCCCGGTAAGCAGCAAATTATGCAGCCCTCCGGTAATGCGCAGCGGCATGGCATCAGCAAGGCTTAGCCCTTCCCAATTGGCGATCCGGCGACCTACGGCAGTGTCGGTTTCCGCGACCTTCAGCAGCGCACGGACAATCCTGGCGGTGTTTGGCGCCCCCGCCTCCGCGGCATGGGTGGCTTGCCATGCGATGGCTTCCTCCAGATCGAGAATATCCATCACGCCGATTGTCTTGGATGTTTTCGCTGCCGTCTTCGATACCATGCATTGCCCTTTCGCCTGCCTGTGCCTATTTGCCGCACCACAATGACATCACCGCTTACCTTTGCCGTCCCCAAGGGACGAATTCTCGACGAAGCTCTTCCCGTCATGGCCCGCGCCGGTGTGGTTCCGGTCCCTGCGTTTCATGACAAAAAAGACCGCTCGCTCAGTTTTGCGTGCGAGAATGAGGATATGCGGCTGATCCGCGTGCGCGCTTTCGATGTCGCGACCTTTGTAGCACATGGTGCGGCGCAAATGGGAATCGTCGGGTCTGATGTGATCGAGGAGTTCGATTATTCGGACCTCTACGCGCCGGTCGATCTCGATATCGGCCACTGCCATCTGGCTGTGGCAGAGCCGAAAGACGGTGCCTCAAACAGCAATGGCGCAAGCCATCTGCGGGTGGCGACCAAGTATCCGAACCTTACACGCCGCTATTTCGAGGATCAGGGCATTCAGGCCGAATGCGTCAAGCTGAACGGCGCAATGGAACTGGCGCCCTCTCTCGGTCTTGCTGGGCGAATTGTCGATCTCGTCTCGACGGGCGCGACCATGAAACAGAACGGCTTGGTGGAAACCGCGAAAATCATTGATATTTCCGCGCGTCTGATCGTCAACCGCGCTGCTTTGAAAACCGATCCGCGTGTTGCTGCGCTGGTTGAAACCTTCCGCGCCAATGCCGAAGCGGATGCCGCCTGATGCAAATGCTCTCGATCAACGACCCGGGATTTGAGCAGACCTTTCGCGCCATTGTTGACGACAGGCGCGATGGAGACGCGGATATTGCGGGCCGCGTTTCCGCAATCCTCAAGGATGTGCGCAGCAATGGCGATGCGGTTTTAGCACGGCTGACCAAGCAATTCGATGATTACTCACTGGCTTCTGACGATGACTGGACGGTTTCTGCGGAAACCTGTCAGCAGGCTTTCGAAGGACTGGAACCAGCGCTCAGGGATGCACTGGTGACGGCTGCGGATCGCATTCGGGCATATCACGAAGCGCAATTGCCCAAAGACCGCGACTACACCGATGATGCGGGCGTCCGCTTGGGCGCGCGGTGGCAACCGGTTGAAGCTGCGGGTCTATACGTCCCGGGTGGCCGGGCCGCTTACCCGTCTTCTTTGCTGATGAATGCAATCCCCGCGAAAGTGGCAGGTGTTGATCGTCTGGCCGTGGTCACGCCGACGCCCAATGGTCAGATCAACCCGCTGGTTCTCGCTGCGGCCCATGTCGCTGGCATCGACGAGATCTGGCGGGTTGGCGGAGCGCATGCCGTTGCTGCGCTTGCTTACGGCACAGAGAAAATCAAACGCGTTGATGTGATTACCGGTCCTGGCAACGCTTATGTCGCCGAGGCCAAGCGCCAGCTTTATGGCGTGGTCGGGATCGATATGGTCGCAGGACCTAGTGAAATTCTGGTCATCGCCGATGCGGATAACAATCCGGACTGGATTGCCGCCGATTTGCTGAGTCAGGCCGAACACGATCCCAATGCGCAATCGATCCTGATTACGGACGACAAAGCCTTCGCCATGCAGGTCGAAGACCGTGTCGATGTGCAATCGGCGATGCTCTCTACTTCCTCGGTGGCGCAAGCGAGCTGGAATGATCACGGCGTTATAATTGTGGTCGACGATCTGGCGCAGTCGATCCGCCTTGCCAATGAACTCGCGGCTGAGCATGTCGAGCTGGCAGTTGCCGATCCCGCGCCTTT
>JAHDDJ010000384.1 GCA_020629385.1 Erythrobacter sp. | reverse complement strand
CGTGCCCCTTCACGCCGCTGCTTGGCCCCGGCACGCCGTAATCGTCATAGGTGTTTATCGCGGTGACGCTGCCATCGTTCTTGGCCTCCATCATCACCGAGCCGAGCCGGTCGGCATAGAGATAATGCGCATTGCCGCGCGATGCATCGCTGCCGGGATAGCGGATCATCGGATCATAGCGCAGCGTGGCTGTGTTCTGACCGCTGGCGCTGACCAGACGGCTCTCCGTATCGGGGACATAGCTGGTGTTGCTGACCGAGGAGAGATTGCCGCTGGCATCATAGGTGCTGGTCGGATGGTTGGTGAAGATCTCATCGAGCCGGTTGGCCGCATCGTAATAATAGAACGGATCGGGCGCAGAGCTGTCTTGCAAGCGGCGCTGCAACTGGCCGCGCTGCAGGATAGTTCGATCTAATGTTGAGCATCGAACCCAAACCACTCTCGGAAAATCAAAGCAGCCACTAGTAGAGCCGGAGTTCCAATCCAAAAGATTAAATCTGAATCTAGTTCACGATCTATCATATACAGGAACAACATTGGTGGCAGCACAACCATCCGCCTGATGTAGAATTTGTTCATTGTTCTGGTCCTCATGATCAACGAAAAGTGCCGAGTCTTGCCCTAAATCTAACCATCGAGAACTAAAGGCGGCTAATCTAGGAATTTTATTACCTGACGGAAATCCTAGCAGAGACAAAGTGGTGCTGTGAATGGAAGTGATCGTGGATATTGTGTGGAATTAGGCGAGCTTTCGTAGTGACTTCACGCGCCAGAATGTTCGCAGAGCAGGATTTAAGGCCCTCGATTACGATTTTCTCCGCTTTCTCGTGACATAGCTCTCCAGAACTTCGCCTTCGTGATCAACAGCTCGCCACAGATAGTGCGTCTCACCGTTGATGTTGGCTACGCCGCCCTTCGGGTCACGAACATCTCATCGAGGTTGCGCGTCCGCATCGCTGCCAATCTTCTTCCACGCCTTGACGAACGGCTCGATCTTTCGCTCGATGAACTGCTGGTCGGCGAGGTGCTCTCCCGTACACCCGGCAAGCGCGGCCCAGCCTCGCGCCTCGAACGACAGCTCGATGCCGTCGCCCAACTCCCCAAGTCCGAGCAGAAGTTCGTCGCCAAGATGCTCGACAACCTCCTCGCGCAGCATCAGCGCCAACGCCGCCTGAACCCCTCTCAGCCGCTTTCTAGCGGCATATCAGCGCGGACATAGCTCAGGGGCCCGGAAGCATACCCGCAGCCCCTTAGCGGAGCCTTTTGGCTGCTCTAAAAGAATACAGACAACGAGCCGAAACGGCGCCGCAATATACTTCGGTCCACAAAAACACTTACAATCCACTCAAAACACACGCATATTCCCGTTTCAGCTCCATGCGGCTTGCCGTGTACGGTGTGCGCCCTAAAGCTTCCCAAATTGCGATGCACGATCCGGTAACGAAGCCGGATCGTTCAACGCAAAAACCAAAAATCCAAATGAATGTTCCGATCGAGCAAAACCTTCATCGCCTCGGCTGAAATAGAGAAATCTGGAAGTTCACCACCCAACTGTGTCGGAATGTTAAACCTGACGAACGCTTGTGCGCATCCAAGCAATCTAACAAAGTCATGCGAGAATTCACGTTCAATAAATTTCATCACAAAATGATCAATGCACTTGTGGATATCCTGCAGGCTCTCGCACTCCATACCGAATGTAATCGCATTCTTTCGCCGTGGATTTCCACTTTTCATGAGTTCGCCAGAGACAAACCTCTCAGTGCTGATCTCGTATTGATCTACATTGATTTCCGGGAACTGTCGGAAATCGTAGAACTGCAGTTCTAACAATATTCTATAGTGGTTCTGGAGGGCTGCTTCCATCCGACAAATACCCCTTTCCATCCTTATCTGTATGAATGTTCACTCTAGATCCGCCGCGCCAGAGATGCGGTGGCGCTCTACACCGACGGCCGCGCCAGGCTCACCGAGGCGCTCGGTCTACGCGATGGCGCGCGGATCGGGGCGATCGATGGAGCGCGGCGGGAAGCGGAGGTGGCATGGA
>JAHDDJ010000033.1 GCA_020629385.1 Erythrobacter sp. | reverse complement strand
ACACTGGGCAGTTATGGTTGCCGGAACTCGGCATGTATTACTACAAGGCCCGGATGTACTCGCCCACGCTGGGCAGGTTCATGCAAACCGATCCAATTGGGTACGAAGATGGCATGAACATATATGCCTATGTTGGGAACGATCCGCTCAACAATACCGACTTCACTGGCAGAAACTGTGATGCGACAAAGGATAACGGGTGTAATTCCAAGCAGGTGAATCAAGAAACCGGCGTCACCACTAGGCAAAATCCTGATGGTACTACGACCTATACTTCTGCTCGAGGATCTCACACCACTTCCGATGGCGGAAGAAGTCGGTATAACGCTGCTAACCCAGTGGGTTCTGACGGGAAACTTTCCTTAGACGAGGCAAACCTACACGCTCGCTTTGGCGGCGGGAGAACGATAACAGTAGATGCCACGAAGCTGACCGTTGACGTGTTTGCCGCTGAGCAGAGCTCGCAGGATCCTTCCTTGTTCGGAGGCACAGTCACTGGCTTACAAGGGAGGTTGGTCCACAATGGCGTAAGTGTTCGATTTGACGAAGGCTCAAAGACTTTTGCGATTCTGCCGGAAACCTACAGCTTCGATCATCAACCTGGCCGAAGTCTTGGTCGCAATATCGCAACTTCGATTGGGCGCAATGTCGCGACTGATGGTGGGAAATTTCCGATAACAACATACGAAATAAGGTTTAGAGGCCAACCAAGGGTGAACTTCATCAGATGAAAAGAATTCTATTGATTTCCACGCTCATAACGGCGTCTTTAGTTTCGTATATCGTTTTTATCTACGAGACTGATCCGCATTTGGGAGGGCCGTACTACAAAAGGTATATCGGTGACGATTTTGAAGTATACAATAAGAATGGTGGGCTTGGGATACCTCCTCGCATTTTGGAACTGAGGATCGAGGGAGACAAGTTATTTGTCATTCAACGCGATGCCCAAACAGAGTACGTTCAGGGCAGTACAGCAGTGAAATTTGCGCCATGCCAATTCTATTTCGTCGATACCAAGTTAGAGATCGCAGAGAATTTTTCTGACATCTCTGGTCTGGCGCCGCACGCTCCACCGGCTATTTTTGCAGAATTGACGACCAATGCAGAGGGCATCTGCTAGCCCTAGGAGCTAACCCAAATTTGCGCTTGCCAAGAGAACAGACTTGCTTGCTCAAAGATGCAGTTGCCAATTTTCACTGGCTTGACTGTCCGCTTTCACCCCCAGTTGCGGACGTTCGGGCAGTCATCAAGCGCTCCCAAAAGCAGACATGCGCATCGCGTCTCGACGATCGTCTGCAATTGGGCCGTTAGCGGAATGTCTGCTTACAGGTCCTGCACGGTCCGAAGCAGTCAAGTCCCCTAAATGACTTGGACCAATTGAATCTGACAAGCCTGTTCCCAAATTGTTGAATGGTGGCAAACAATAAGAACCAGCATTTTGTGCCCAAAGCATATCTGAGGCGTTTCAGCTGTGATCCGCCTGATGCTGAGCGTCGCCGGATCAACGGATATCTGATTGATCACGAGAAATTTATCGACGGGATTTCAATTAGCGATCAGTGCTCCAAGAACAAGTTTTACGGCTCCGATGAAATCTTTGAGGACTTCGTTCAACACTTTGAAGGCTGCTACGGAATTGCGATTGAAGCGCTGGAGGGAAATGGACAAATCTACGCAGGCGATATCGCTAGGTTCTTCCTGCTTCAGTATCTTCGAACGCCGCATATGCTTGAGCAACGCAGAAAGACCATAGATCATGCACAAAATCTGAAGGTTGGCGGCATTTCTCGACCAGAGCCAATGAATTTCGTGCAATCACGAGAGATGCAGCATCAACTTTACATCGCAGCGGCTGAGAACGATATTCTGGAAGACCTTGAGCCCGTGTTTATCGTCAATTTGACCTCTGTTCCGTTTATCACGTCAGACAATCCCGCAACCTGTACCAACAGATACAATATCCAAAAGCTTGGCGATCCAACCTCGGGTTTGGTTTCCTCGGGTCTCGTCGCAGCAATGCCGCTCAATTCTCACTGGCTCTATCTCGCGTACGACCGTGATGTTTACAAATTGAACGCGAATGATGGCATTTTGGAGCTTCGCAACGAAAACGATGTGCACCGCCTCAATGAACTTCAGGCAATCATGGCCACAAGTTGTCTGTATTTTGCTGATGAAACTGGGAAGGCCGCAGTCGAAAGGGCCATGCAGCACGGAATGGAAAAGAGGCGGGATAGCTGGGTCGAAATCTGGACCGGCATCGCTGATGGAGTTGTGAAAGGGATGGAGCGCTACCGAAAGGAGCAGCCTGGTGATGAAGAGTCCCGGGAGCCCCGCATCGTCTCAGTATCCCCGATCATGCCAAAGCCTCATACTTGGCCTTCGTTTCTCAAACTCTCTGCAAGCCCAAAAGGTTGTGATACAGGAGCCATGGCTGGATTCTTTCGGCAAGGCTCTCAGCAAGCAAAGGATGGCAAGCTTCCTTTGATTAAGCTGCCTAAAGCGCAGCATCGCGACGCCAATCCTCTAACGAGGAAAGTCGCCTACATCAAAGAGTAGTCGAATAATTCATATCCAAGATTGTTTGGGGCGTAGGATAGAGGCTAGTGATCTAATTGAGATGATTATAACCGTTGCCTTTGATGTCAAAAACTATGTTGAGGTAATGGAAGGCTGGCCGATCAAGACTGGAAACGTTACGTTTTTCCTTGAGCGAGACGAAAACGTATTGAAAAGAGTGTGTCTCGCGTTCTCAAATGTGAGCGTAGAACTGGCCCCAATGATCACGCCAGCAAGTAAGGATAGTGACAACGCGAGCATCACGATCAATAGTGGCGGTTACGCCGAGCTAGCCCGCAAAAACATTATGAATTGGCAGGCTGTAGTGAGCGGTCAGCAAATTGTCGATCTGGACTACGACAATTATGAGATTCGCTTCCGCGCGGAAAATGTCGCAGAAGAGCATCAAATCCACATCAAGTCGTTTAAGCCGAACCCGGATAACGCGTTGAACGCAGCATCTGACTTCGAGCAGATTGGACGCGCATTCTGTGTCGGTTCGATCTCGGAAGATCGCATTGAATCAACATCTCACTATCGTGAAGGCCGACTTGCATTCGAGGCCGGTCGATTTGTTGATGCGTACAATAACATGTTTCTATTCCTTGAGACCCGCTACTGCGACGGGAAAACGGGAAATGAGAAACAGACCGATCTGCTTTCTAAGAGCCAAGTCTTTTGCAAGGCTTTGGAACAAGTAGAAGTCGAATTCTCGAAGCCCACTAAACCCGCTGGAACTGAAAAATTCGACCTCTTTGATCAAGCCACCAACACTCGCGAGAAGATTAGAGAGTTGGTACTCCTTAGGGGTAAGTTACGGCACCATTCGCTTAAGAGCCCGCATCGCTGGGACCCCAACAAGCAGGATGAGCATAAAGCCGCGGCTCGCTTCTTGAGTGCAGTCGTTCTCGATATAGTGCTCAAGGAGTCTCTAGCGGACATCTACTCACCCGAGACCTTACAGAAATATCGCGATGTCTCGGTTAGCACAGGCAACGAGACAAAGGTCAAATTGACAACAAACCGGCTGGAAAGAAAGCCCGCGCTGGCTCTCGATATGAGCTATCCCACGACTGTGATATCTAGCCGGTTATGCCTTGTGACCGTGCGTCATGCTGTTCAGGCGTGCGAGAAGGAAGGTCAGCTTTCGGATACGACCAGATTTCAGGCAAGGCACGCGATCACCGAGCTGGAGCTACTTTCCCTAGAACTGGATGTGTGGGCCTACACACAAAACCGGAAAATCGAATTGGACAAGCCCATCGAGACCATTCGATGCTGTTTCGAGCACCTAAGCGGAGGCATCGTAGTCCGACATGAGTTTTCGGTGCCATTCGAAAGCAGTGTCTTCACTATAACAGACGCGTGGAATTTCCTGCGTTTTTGTTTCGATCACATTGAGCAAAGAGATCCGACAACACGCATATTGAACCTCAAGCTTCTTCTGAAAGACAGCACAAAAGCTATCCTATCCTACCGGGTCGGAAATGCGGTGAAAAACTAGGAAAGTCGTATTCATGCGCTGCTGACTTCTGGCGCTTCAAGTATGCACATGATCGATCAGCAGCACGATCTATTGGCATTCGATCCCAATCAGCCATTGGGATGCGGCATCTCCTTTCTCGGGCAAATAGATTCACCTGCACCAACCTGACAGGTGGTACGTGTGCGAATTTCATTTTCCTAGGCCGTTGTAACGTAGCCCGATACTGGCGCAGTTCATTTTCACTAGCTCGTCTAGGCTACAGTGACCCAGCTAAAGTCAACAACTGCCGTCGTTAATGGCCGCTTTCCGGCAAATTGAGAAATCTCTCGGACGTCCGAAACTGGGGCGCAAAGCGGTCGGCTAGTTCAATTGCCTTGCCCACCAGCTAGTCTTAAGTCAGCATCCCTAAGGATAGGTTCGCCCAATCGCTGAATATCTCGGTTCGCCTTGGCTGTGCAGCGCCAGGATATGCGAAGAACATAATGGCTCATTCGTGTAAAGATCGAACGCACTCTCGTCTAACTTGCAACCGATCTTACGGCCAAAAGCTGCAATTACGGCGGATGCGGCCTGGTAGCTTTGTCGAGGGTGCTGTCAGACTAACTGCAACTTGTCTCCGATTGGCGCAAGCTTGGCAAGGTCAAGCTGGGTTTAGGCAGCAAGATTTTGCCACTCAGCCAAGGCAGCTGAGCGGCAGGTCTTGTAGGTTTGTCGGTCGATTAGGTGGCGTTCCGAGTTGAAGTGGTTGTGGATGTTGGCGTGAACTGAGGCGAATTTCTGTAACGACTTCATCCGCCGGAACCTCTGCATAACACGTTCTCTTCGCCGGAACGGAAGATGTGAATTCTCCACCCGATTGTTCTTCCAGCGGCCCATCTCACGGCGGCTTTCATTGCCAAGTTCGCGCATTGCAGCAGGGTAGGATTTGAGACCATCGGTCACAATCTTCTCGGCCTGGCCATGACGCCGAAGCGCCTTGCGGAGGAACTTCAACGCGGCCTTTTTGTCCCGTTTCTTAGTGACATAGCTCTCCAGAATCTCGCCTTCGTGATCGACGGCGCGCCAAAGATAATGCGTCTCACCATTGATCTTCACGAACATCTCATCGAGGTGCCAACGCCAATGACGGGAGCCCCTCATCCTTGAAGCGCGCTGCTTTCGAATGTCCGACGCGAACATTGGGCCGAACCGGTTCCACCACGTTCTGACCGTTTCATAGCTGATGTCGAAGCCGCGTTCGAACAGCAGATCTTCGACGTTCCGAAGCGAAAGCGGGAACCGAACGTACATCAACACCGCGATGCGGATCACTTCCGGCGATGACTTGAAATATCGGAACGGACCGACCGGTTTCTTGTGTCTGGGCATGGTCCCTGCCCTACCAAATCAGCGCCAAACTTCAATTAGGTACGTTTAATCTGACAACACCCTGGAGACGCTTTGAAATAGCGAAAGGGGCTAGGTGTTTTCTTGCGTCTGGGCATGGTCCCTGCCCTACCCGTTTGCACCTGACTTTCAATCAGGTACGTTTAGTCTGACAACACCGTTTAGTCTGACAACACCCTTCGACGTTTCGGAGCGAAAGTGGGAAGCGGGGTGCTGTCAGACTAACTGCAACTTGTCTCCGATTGGCGCAAGCTTGGCAAGGTCAAGCTGGGTTTAGGCAGCAAGATTTTGCCACTCAGCCAAGGCAGCTGAGCGGCAGGTCTTGTAGGTTTGTCGGTCGATTAGGTGGCGTTGCGAGTTGAAGTGGTTGTGGATGTTGGCGTGAACTGAGGCAAACTTCTGTAAAGACTTCATCCTCCGAAACCGCTGCATCACCCTCTCTCTTCGTCGGAATGGTAAGTGCGAATTCTCAGCCCGATTGTTGAGCCAACGCCCCATCTCGCGACGGCTTTCATTGCCAAGTTCGCGCATCGCCGAAGGATAGGATTTGAGGCCGTCAGTGACGATCTTCTCGACTTTGCCGTTCTGCTTCAATGCCTTGCGTAGGAACTTCAACGCGGCCTTTTTGTCTCGCTTTTTCGTGACATAGCTCTCGAGAACCTCGCCTTCATGATCGACCGCTCGCCACAAATAATGTGTCTCACCATTGATCTTTACGAACATCTCATCAAGGTGCCAGCGCCAGTGACGAAAGCCACGCATGCGACTGATCCGTTGCCGCCTGATGTCAGATGCGAACATCGGTCCGAAGCGGTTCCACCACAGGCGGACAGTCTCGTATGAAATGTCATAGCCTCGCTCGAACAGCAGATCTTCGACGTTTCGAAGCGAAAGCGGGAACCGGACATACAGCAAGACCGCCATCCGGATGACTTCAGGTGATGACTTGAAATATCGGAACGGACCGGCCGGTTTCTTACGTTTGGGCATGTGCCCTGCCCTACCCAATCAGCGCCGAAATTCAATCAGGTACGTTTAATCTGACAAGACCTTGCCCTGCCCTACCCAATTAGCGGCGATTTTCAATCAGGTGCATTTGCTTTGACAACACCCTTCACGCAGGTAACACCGTCCTGCCTGTTCAGTCAGTTTGCTTTGGCAGCGCCATCAGGACTTCAAATTTTCTCAATCTCGAACAACCTCAGAATTTCTCTAAGTATCCCATCCAGAATTTTCCCGAAATCCTCCGCTCTTTCCCCGCGAATCAAAACGTCATCAAATTCCTCTTTTGAGCTTATGATTGAGTAGTCATACCAACCACCATCCCAGTCTGTTATTTCAAAGAATCCCCTCTCATGCTCACCATCTACAGCATACTGGTTGTCTCGTTTCACACAACTTACGGCGAATCCACACCGTTCCAATCGACTCAGATGCTGATCGATCCAGTTATCTAATCTAGTCATCACTTTCTCTGCCCCATCCAAATTCTGGTGGCGCTTGGCCATTGTAGCGCCGACTTTCCATTTTTTACACGTTGTCTTGAGTAAACGGAATTGGGGCCAGGAATCTGCGCCCAGTTCTGATTATCGCTAGAGCGGCGTATCGCGGAACTTGGAACGTAGAATGTGACATAAACCGAACCGGACGGCGCTTGCGAACGAAACGCGTCCGGGTCTCTGCCAATGTTAACGTGCTTTGTCGGTGAACCATTGGGCGATGGCTGGACCATACCAGTTTCCCGCATAGCATCCAGTTCAGCATCAACCATCCACCTTCCGACTTGCGTAAAATCGCCGCAACTTACAGTAAACACGCATTCGGTAGCATCACGGACCCAGCGCAAAGAGTCACCTGGTGCGTCTAACGCATCATCAACTGCATCCACAGACCGGTCAATTCCATCACCATCTTGGTTCATTAAGGCCGAGGAGGCTTCAGCATGCCCTTTTCCTACTGGTGTTTTTTCCTTAGATAGCTTCTGGAACCCATCCAGCGTTTTACAAGTACTCGTCCCGCCGCCGCTGCCTTTGATATTTGACCCCGTGTCACACAGCCCCATAAAGTCGACCCCATTGATCGGATCATTCCCAACATAAGCATAGAGGTTGACGTTATCCTCATAGCCGATGGGATCGGTTTGCATAAACCGGCCGAGCTGCGGCGAGTACATGCGGGCTTTGTAGTAGTTCATGCCCAGCTCGCTGAGCCATACCTGTCCGGTATATTGGAACCGGCCGGTGTTTGATGAGCCGGGTATGCCGTATTCGTCGTAAGTGTTGATGCTGGCCGATGAGCCATCATGCCCGGTGCGCATCACGATCGAGCCGCGCGCATCGGCGTAGAGATTGGTGCGATCTGTGGCAGCTACGCCTGCACCTGCATAGGCGGCCAGCGGATCATCCGCGCCCGCTGCAGGTCCATGGATATAGCGTGCGAGCATTGTGCCGCTGGCGTTATACTCTGCCACCAGCGCATCGCCATCATAGAGGAACCGCGTTACGCCCTGCGTCACGCCGCAAGTGCTGAACGCTTCCACCTCATGCAAGCGGCCCATTGGATCATAGCGCAGCTTGGCCCGCACCAGCGGCGATCCGGCAGAGCAGCCCTGCGGAACAGCCTTTAGCGACATCTGAACCATACGGTTCTCTATATCGTAGAGATAGGTCTTGAACCCGTCATCGGTCAGATTGCCATTATCGTCATAGGCCAGCGATGTGCCGTTCACCGAAGTGTACTGGTTGAGGCCGTTGGTGGTGTAGCTTTGTGTCTTGGGTGCGTGGCCGGGCAGGTCGCCATCCCAGCTAAACGCGTCATTGCTCTGCGTCTCGGTCTTGATCTGATTGGCCGGATTGCGGGTGAAGGACCAAGTGACGTTGTTCACTCCGCCATTGGTCCAGCCTGTGGAGGCAAGGCGGCCTATCGGATCATAGCTCCAGTCCTGATCGGGCGCAGTGCTGTTGCGATTGATCTGGCTAAGCTCACCGCGCGTGTTGTAGTTGTAATCAGCGATTACGGCGCTGCCGTGATCCTTGACCTGATTAAACTGCCCGCCCGATGTGTAGGTGTAATGTGCATTCTTCGCATCGGGATAGCGCAGCCGCGTGCGGTTGCCTGCGGCATCGTAATAATAATAAAGCCGCCGTGTAACGCCGTCCATCGTGTCATCGTTACGCGCCACCCGGCCATAGCGATCATAGACCGTAAATGTGCCGTGGCCGCCCAAGCTATCAAAGCGCGCAAGGGTTTGCAGGCCGCGAATATCATATTTGTAGAACACATCGCGTGTGTGCGTGGCATCAAGACCTGCACGCGTGGGAACGGTTTTCTTGGTGACGCGGTTCAGCTTGTCATAGGTGAAGCCAAGCACCGAGCCGTCACGCTTGCGCAGCGTGGTACGGTTGCCGTTCGCATCATAGGTGTATTGCTCGTAATCACCTTGATTGATCGCACCGGTCTGGCCCGGGTCAGGAAAATACCAGTGGGTCTGCCGATCAAAACCGTCATAGAGCATCGATGCCTTGTAACCGCGCGCATCGGTCATGCTCGCCATCTGGCCATTGGGCGTAAAGGTATAGGTCGCATAATCGCGCACCAGCGAAGTACCAACACCCTGCTCGATCCGGGTCACTCGGCTTTCAGTATCATAATGCTTCTTGGTGATCCGATCAGGACCCTCGGTTCCTGCGGTGCCTTGCGTGCACGCGCTCGAGGGTAAGGTCATCCAGACAGCCGCATTCATGCGGATCGCGGTGCAATCTTCCCGGTTGCGCGCGTCATAGCTCATCTGGCTGACCGCATAGATGTTGGCGCTACTATCCGAGACTGTGTTCTTAACTGCGAGGCGGCGAGTATTATACTCAGTCTCGGCCACGCTGATCGCTTCGGAGAAGGCCAGCGTTGTAGGGCTGAGCGCAGTGGTGCTGCCCGCAACTGTGCCGGTTTCTACCTTAAGGACCTGATCATCGGCATCGCGGTAGGTGGTTTTGCTCGCGGGGCGCAAACCGTTCTCGCCCTTGGGCCCGATCTCCCAGATCTTCCGACCCAGCACATCATAGCGCGCATAGGTTGCATCATCGCTGCCGGGGAGCGGGCCATTGCTCGATAGCAAGCGGCCTGCATCATCATAGCTGTTCGTCGTGGTAATCGGCGCATTGCCCAGACCGTCTGTGACGATCTGCGTCAGCGGCAGGGACGTGTTCCCAAGATAGGTCGTCTCCGTCACAAATGATTGCGCCGTGCCGCAGGTCAGCTCATTACCTGCCGCATCGGTTTCGCAAAGCTCTGAACGAATTACGCGGGCCGGCGAATTCGTATCATAAATATTGATGGTTTTAGCGCGGCGGTTTTGCGCATTGACCGGATCGAGCTGCGTTAACAAACCGCCATGACTGGGACTCCAAGTGTAATCGGTTTGATTACCCTTGCCATCCTTGGTCCAGACCGGAAGAAAGCAAGTGATCACTTGGCATTCGAGAACTGTATTGCCACCTGGGAGTTCGTAATGCGCAGTTTGCACAATATCCGGCTGACCTGATCCAGGCTTCGCCTTCATCCGCATTTCGGTGATATTTACAGGACCATCATAGCTAATCTCTACCGAATTCCCTTCAGGATAGGTGATATCTGTAAGCTGCAGCCAAGAGCCGCTCGGATTGGCCGGATTGCCATCATATGCATACTCGGTTGTTTGCCCCTGAGAATTGGTCACCGATTTAATGCGAGACAGCTTCTTGTTTTGGTTTATCTCGACATCGACAGTTCTTGAAAATCCGTTTGGCCCCGTGATGGTCGCCAGATCGACCAAGTTCGGATTGGATGATCCACTATTATATCCGCCTTGCACGTATGTATAATCATAGTGCACGCCATCAGTGACAACGTCGGTAGTAAACTGCGCGTGCGTGTAGCCGTTGCCATGATTGGTATTCACCGCATCAGCATCATAAGTGTCGACAGTTGCAGTCGGGAGACGAAGCGATGTTGCCGGCGTTTGAGGCGTGGTGCTGAGCCGGTTCCCGCAGCCTGTGCAGCTATATGTCCGGCCATCTATATCGGTGATCGTGGTATCAGTATACGTAAACTCAGCAAGCGAAGTACTCGGAGCAGAAGTCTTGACGATCTTTGCCGTATCAACCGCGCTCCAAAGCCCGGTCCCGCCTGTATTGGAGCGATAGGTTAGAACAAGCTTATATCCAGTCGAGCTTGTGACCGAAGTCGGGCGGTGATCTATAAACCCCCATTGGTCTGTATAGCTGTCATAGGCGAAGGTCAGAACCTCACCGTCTGCAAATTTAACCTGCGAGGCCATTAGATAGAAATTGGGATTGCTTGAATTTATCGTTCCGGGATTCTTGGTTCTGATATCATAGCGAATTCTGGTGTTGGAACCGCCTTTATAAAATTCATAGAACTCGCTATAATAGTCGCCCGAAACCGAAGAACCACCGCCTTTGTTGTCCTTGCAAATCTCAAGATCTTCGCAGCTAATGCTCTCAGATTCTCCACTCAGGGTATTCATCGAAAAATTGATGTTCCCGTAAGTGTTGGGAACCAGCTTCCCCTCAAGGAACAGATACCAGTCGCTGACCTTGTTAAAGCTCAGTCGCGGCGCAGCCGGTACAGAAATGGTCGGCAAGCGCTGGCTTGCCTTACCCGATAGAAGATCAACTCCGTTGGGATCCTGCTCAACGGTGAGCGGTTTGATCTGCTGGGCAGCTACCGGAGTGACCGCTACCGCTAGAGATGCCGCCAGTGCAGCTTTGAAGAACCCCCTAATCATTGGCTGCCTCCACGCTTCCAACGACTAACGGCGAGCTCTGCCATTCCGCACAGAACAGCCGGTCTCTCGCCTAGGCGTAGTTCGTAAGCCTCCTGCAAAGAATGACTTCTTTTTGATGCCGCCAGACAGATCGCATCGCGGTAGGTTTCGCGCTGCGCGGCGGTCGCAAAGCTCTGACTGCAGGGAACCGTCTCAAATCCTTTCGCGCGCATAGCTCCCGCATTCGAAGCCGGAAGAATGATATTGACCGCTGCGCCTTCACTTGGAGTTCGCGTCATACAGATAGGAGCAGCATCATTCGAAGCAGACTGCGCAGCAACAGGCATCGCTGGAAGTGCTGCAAGCGAAAGAGACGCACCTGCAAATAGTGCATAAAAGCCATGACTTGATTTCATGAGATGCTTTCGTGTGAGATATCTTAGCTGAGTCATCAGAAGGGCATCCCTCCACCGCCACACGAGGATGTCCAGGCTTCCAGTTGACCCGTTGATGTAGCGCCAAGGGAATCCGCAACTGTGTAAGTAAAGGTTGTAAGATCAACATTCGCCCCAAAGTCTACGCTGACCGAGCTGCCCGAAACGATTGACGCATTCGATTGCCCCCCGGACCCGGAGGAAATCGCAGTTAGGACGAGTGGGTAGTTGCTCTCCGGGTCACTGTCATTAGCAGTCAGATTGACCGTTAATGTCATGAGGCATTCACCAGACACAAAATCGTTGGTCGTGCTTGGCGGATTGTTGCCCGGCGGTGGCGGAGGTGGCGGAGGTGGCGGAGGTGGAGGCGGGGGCGGTGAGCCTCCTCCGGATCCATCTTCTACGCATGCAGACTCAGCGCCGTCGGATCTAGCTGTGTACTCTGTCCGGTTCCCAGCATCATCATAGCAGAGCGAATGCACTTCATCATCATTCTGTCCGCCATTCGTATCGGTGGCAATCAGCCGTCCTAGGGAATCGTATGAATAGGTCTCTGTACTAGATTGAGCACTTGCGGGATTGGCGGTAAGCATTAGCGCAATTGCAGATGATACCAGTAAAGTTGATTTAATCATTGATATACCGAATCCCCAAACCGATCTGGAACTTAAAGTCAGCGTATTATTTGGGCATGTCAACATAAATTAAGCGTAATGATCAAACCGGTCCGAGGTGATGCTTCCAAAAGGAATACGTCATTTCGATATTTTTATAGGTATAATGTTAGATGAAAATGTAGAAATAGCATGATACTGAAATAGTCCGCTAGCACAATAAAGTCTGAGCTAAGCTCAATCTCGCCTCACAGAAGCGCCTGCATAGGGATCATAGTCCGCGGGCGGGAGGTCGCCGCGCGGGTTAACTTCGGCTTCGGTAAGAGGCGGGGGAACTGGCGCTGCGACCTGCGACTGGCCTGCACTTAGGAATGCACTCGCTAGAATTGGTGCGCCCAGCAAGATAAAACAGCCAAGGACCACGCGCAGGCCATGCTTGACCGGCAACCGGCCTGCAACCATCATAAAGCCCACATAAGCCACCGCCAAAATACAGAGCGTGACAGCTACGCTGCCGAGCAGCGTGTCCGTCAGCCAGCCTGCCGCACTACCAAGCACATCAGTGCTGCCAGACTCAAAAAGACCGTTTCTGTTAGCCATAAGGGATTTTCTGCACCGCTTATGCGGCAACTGCAAGCTATCCCAAGACAAGCGCGGTTGGTGCCAAGCCAAATACTCGCCGAAAGCGATTATCACCGGGCGTAATCTCGGAAGCTATTGGGCCG
>JAHDDJ010000383.1 GCA_020629385.1 Erythrobacter sp. | reverse complement strand
CGGTCGGGGCTGGATTACTGGCCGCATATCCGCCTGACCGAATTTGCCAGCTGGGATGCCTTTATCGCCGCGCGTGCGCCGCGTGATGACCAGATGTTCCTGTTTGAGGAATATGCGGAGCGGGATTTCTACGCGCCTGACTATCCGGCGGATTGCTATCTGGTGTTCGGCAAAGAGACCAAGGGGCTCCCGCCCGAGATTGTCGATGCACACCGGCACCAGTTGGTGAAACTGCCGATGCGGTCCGACAAGGTGCGCTCGCTTAATGTGGCCAACACGGCGACGGCGGCGGCCTATCAGGCAATGCGCGCGCAGCTGAAGTCCTGAGTCGATCGCGCTAAACTGGACTGAATCGGCACGGTTTTTTGTCCGACTCGACATTCGCTGCAAGCTGCGTAACCTCCGCTTAACCAAAATAGAGGGGATTCGCTGGTGACTGGTCTTATGAAATTACTGATCGGCGGAGCGGCAACGTCGCTGCTTGCCTGGGGCGCCCATGCTGTGGGCGGGGAAGCCTATATCAAGGGGCTGGACAAGGATGCCAAGGCGGCACTGACCAGTTCCGGCGTCGAAGGCGTCGATGTCCATATGCAGCAAGAACCGTCGCTGTCGCGCGTTGCGATCCTTTCGGGTGAAGGGCTGACCGATGAACAGCGGGCTGCTGCCGAAGAAGCTGTACGCGGAGTCGATGGCGTTTCCGGCGTCCGCTGGGCTGGTGAAGGTGATGATGCAGCGGCTGATAGCGCGGATGGCGAAACAACAACGCCAAGCGCAGAGGCAGTCGATGCCTGCCAGAAGAATGTCGATGCTGTGACCAATGCGGAAACAATCACTTTCCGCAGCGGCAGTTCCTATCTTTCGCCGCAATCGCTGCGCATTGTGGACGCGGTTGCCGATGCATTGAAAGAATGTGACGGGATGACTGTGGCGGTTGAGGGGCACACCGACTCCAGCGGTAGTGCGCAAGTGAACACCAAGATGAGCCAGGCGCGCGCTGATGCTGTTGCCGCAGCGCTGTCCGAACGCGGTATCTCTGCGGACCGGGTGTCGGCCAAAGGCTTCGGTCCCGACAAGCCACTGGAAGGCAAAAGCGCCGCAGACGCGGCCAATCGCCGGATTGAATTCACTCTCGGCAATGGTGCGCAAGCGCCAGCCGAAGAAGGAGGGGAATAATCATGCCTCTGTTACTCGAAAGCTGGATACTTTTAATCATCACATTCCTGATCGGCGTCGGCATTGGCTGGCTGATCTGGGGTCGCGACTGAGCGCTGGGAGAATAAATCATGTTGAACCTAATTAGCGCGCACCCGTTGCCCTTTATCATCGCCCTTATCATCGGTGTCGCAACCGGCTGGTGGATTTGGGCCAATCGCTCCCATGAAGACGCCTATGAGGACGGCGAGCCGGTGGAACCCTATCAGGTGGATCCGGAACCGGTGCCCGAAGTTGACGCAGAACCTGCAACGCTGGCCGCATCTGCTGCAGCAGGAGCCGGGGCTGGTGCTGCAGCGGCCGCATTGGCAGATTCCGGCGACGCAGCAAAAGGCGAAAAGCCGAAGATTGCGGCCGCCGTGGGTGAACCTGATGATCTGACACGGATCAAGGGCATTGGTCCTCAATTGAACGATTTGTGCCTGTCTTTGGGTGTCAGCCGGTTTGACCAGATCGCCAAATGGACTGCATCCGATGTTGCCGAGGTCGACAAATATCTGAAGATCAAGGGCCGTATCGACCGTGACGACTGGGTTGGTCAGGCGAAGATCCTTGCCGGTGGCGGAACCGTTCCTGACGGAAAGCCCAATATCGCGGCGGCCGTGGGGGATCCCGATGATCTCAAGCGGATCAAAGGTATCGGTCCCAAGCTGGAGAAACTGTGCAACTCGCTCGGCGTGATGCGCTTCGACCAGATTTCACAATGGACCGCCCGCGATGTTGCGGCAGTCGATGAGCATCTGGGCAGCTTCAAGGGCCGTATCACCCGTGACCAATGGGTCGATCAGGCAAAATTGCTCGCCGATGGCCGTGTGACCGAGCATGTGAGCAAATACGGGGCTTA
>JAHDDJ010000382.1 GCA_020629385.1 Erythrobacter sp. | reverse complement strand
GGGGAGCGGACGTTCCGCTGCCTTTAAACAAGCAGACGCTCTCCGCCCTTCGTCCACCATTTACGGTAGGCGAACCAACCCGCCCACATGATGGCATAAAGTCCCAAAGTTGCGAAGATTGCGGGGCGCGGATCGTCCAATGTGCTGACCGAACCAGCATAGGCGGCGATCCCCATGTAAGGCAGCGTTCCGATTAGCCAAAACATTGCAAAGCGCGCCAGCGGCATCTTCGTCATACCGGCCATGCAGGCAGTCACTTCGGGCAAGATTGGAGCAGCGCGTGCGAGTATGATCATGCCTGGCCCGTGCGCAGTAAATGCATCACGCATATTGCTTCGTTGTTTTTCGTCGCGGATCACTCTGCTCAAAGCGCCTTCTCCCCAGCGGTTGCAGATCGCATAGCCGCCAAATGCCGCCAGCGCGGAACCTGTCATTGCAGCGGCGAAGCCCCATTCAAAGCCGAGGAAATAACTCCCCAAGATAACAATGGTCAGCGTCGGAACAGCGACGAACAAATCGATGGCGAGCAATCCGATCACCACCGCAGCAACAGTGAACACAGACAATGTGCTCGCTAGCTCTAGCCAATCGCGCACATTATCCGCTGTCAAAATGCCTAGCACTCGGCCCAGAATGAAGGTCGAGGCAAAGATTGCAGCGATGGTCAGCATGACCTTAAGCAGTGTTTTCATGAGTCACCTTTTTGCATGATACGGTTGGCGATTGCGGGGGAAATGCGGTTGACGAGGCGCAATAGCGACACCTTGCCAATGTCGATGTCGGTCTTGCTGCGTTCAATCCCGGAAATGATTTGGCGGGCGACCTCGGTTGAGGAAAGTTTGCCACGCCCGCGCCCGGTGGTCATGGGAGTGTCGACCAGCGGTAGGAACGCTTGGCTGATTTGCACGCTTGTTCCGGCCAATTGCGCTCGCAAACCGCGTGATAAATTGTCGAGGCCTGCTTTGGTTGCGCAGTAAATCGCCGACTCAGCTTTAGGCACCAGACCAAGCCCAGAATTTACGTTGAGGATGACGCTTTGCTTGCTCCTCTGAAGGCTAGGCAACAAACCGTGAATGATCTGGGCCGGACTGGTCAGGTTGATGGCGATCTCTGCCGCAATGCTGGCCGGATCAAAATCGGCATCTGTAAAGCGCGGCAGAAACTGGACTGCTGCGCAATTGATCAACACTTCGATCCCGTCTGGATTTTCCTTTGTAATCTGAGCAATCGCGGAGCGCACGCTTGCCTCGTTCGCCAAATCAGTCGCAATATGCTGGATATTGCCACTATCCTTAAAAGCGTTATCGGGCGGAGCACGGCGCGAAAGGTTGATGATGCGATTGCCAGCGCTAAGCATTCGGAGCAAATCAAGACCGACACCAGAACTGCCGCCGGTCAATACGATGGTTTTGTTTTCGAGTTTCATGGCGCTAGGATATTACTGATCCACACACCGCCGTAATTAACCGAGGTTCATTTGTCGCTATTTCAAGAGCTTATGGTCAAGAACGGCAGCAATGTTTTGCTGGAGGCCGGTGATCATGCATTCATGCAAGGCGATAGCGATTCGAATATCTATTTCGTGCAATCGGGTCTTTTGAAAGCCTATTACATTCGCTCTGATGGCAAAGAGCACATCAAATCTTTCCTTCCCGAAGGCTCGATCATTGGCAGCATGGTCGCTCTGGTCGATGGTGATCCGTGCACCTTTAGTCTCGTCGCCAGCGAGCCGACAGTTGCCATCGCTTTGCCTTACAAGGTTCTCGCCGACGCTGCGCAAAGCGACAACGGGCTCGCCAACGCGCTGGTCGGCTTTTTGGGCACATATGGCAAACGCAAGGAACAGCGTGAGTATCAATTGCTGAGCATGTCGGCAGAGGACCGCTTTGCTTTGCTGGTTGAAACCATGCCCGACATTGCAGGCCGCGTTAGTCAGGCCGATCTGGCATCCTATATCGGCATCACTCCGCAAGCGCTCAGCCGGATCAAAAGGCGATTGAAGTAAGGCCTAAGATGGCTGACGTTGCTTGCGCGGCGTATGTCCGCAACTGGGTCG
>JAHDDJ010000032.1 GCA_020629385.1 Erythrobacter sp. | reverse complement strand
TCGGCGTTGCCGAAACCGGCGTCGATATCGGCAATGATCGGAACAACATGCGTTTCGTAATTGTCGATAGCATGCTCGATTCGCTTGGCTTCGACTTCATCGCCATTTTCGCGAGCGGCATCAAGATCACGGAACATGCCGCCCAGTTCCCGGGCGTCGGCCTGTTTGAGGAACGTGTAAAGTTCTTCGATCAGCGCAGGGACGCTGGTTTTCTCGTGCATCGACTGATCGGGCAGGGGGCCGAATTCGCTGCGGAGCGCGGCGACCATCCAGCCGGACAGGTACAGGTAACGCTGTTTGGTGCTGCCGAAATGCTTCTTGATCGAGATCATCTTCTGCTGACCGATAAATCCGTGCCAGCAACCCAGCGATTGTGTGTAGTTCGCCGGATCGGCGTCATAGGCTTCCATGTCCTGCCGCATGATTTTGGCAGTGTAACGCGCTATATCGAGGCCGGTATTGAAGCGGTTCTGGATTTGCATGCGCGCCGCTGCTTCGGCGTCGATTGCATTCCATGGCGCGCCTTGACCGGCGATTGTGGCGTTCAGATCGTTGATCTTGCTTTGGTAGGTCACGGCGAATCTCCTGAATGGGGGCTGTTTCTTTCCCCACCCTTTTCGCCGCAGCATCGCCCGAATTACAGGAAAAATTACAAACTAACTTGTCTTATGGCAGCATTTCCGGCATTCGACGTGTAATGTTGTAAAGAAAGTGACAATATGAGTGATGGTGCATTATTCGCCGGGCCAGCCATGCGGAGGCTCCGCAAGAAGGAAGGATTGACGCAGGCGGCAATGTCGGCGCGGCTTTCCATTTCGCCCAGCTACCTCAATCTCATTGAGCGAAACCAGCGACCACTATCTGCCCGCGTCATCCTGCAAGTTGTGAACGAATTCGATTTCGATCCGCGCAGCCTGAAAGAAGATGAAGCCATTGGCGGCGTTGATGGACTCGCGCGCCGATTTGCGGATGAGCGGTTTGCCGAATTCAATATCGATCGCGACGAAATCGCGGAGTTTCTTGCCTCGGCACCACAGGCTGCAGCTGCCTTCGCCCGGCTGTTCGACACTGCAGGAACCAGCGTTGCTGATGCCGATGATCCCCTGATTCAGTCCCGCGTAGAAATCGAGCGTTGGAGGAACCACTTTCCGGACCTCGATGTCATGGCTGAAGAGTTGTCGGACGAATTGCGCTTGTCCCGCAGCGATATCGGTGTCGCCTTGGGCGAGCGTTTGCGCGAAAAACACCAACTGGCCGTGCGCATATTGCCGCGAGAAGTAATGCCCGATGCCTTGCGGCGACTGGACCTTCACGCCCGCCAGTTACAACTCTCGGAGATGCTCAGTCCGGCATCGCGGCATTTCCAGGTCGCGATGCAGATTGCGCAGTTGGAACGACAGGATGAAATCAGCAGCATAGCAGGCGGCTCGCAATTCAAGGACGAAGCAGCACGGCGTTTGTTCGAACGCCATTTGGTAGGCTATTTCGCTGCGGCGCTGATGATGCCCTATTCGCGTTTCTTGCGGGCCTGTGACGCGACGAACTATGACTTGGCGGTGCTTCAGCGCCGGTTTGGCGTTAGCTACGAACAGCTCGCGCACCGTTTGACGACGCTTCAACGTGTCGGACAACGCGGACTACCATTCTTTATGGCCCGCCTTGATCGTGCCGGGCAGTTTTCCAAGCGCTTCGCCGGGGCGAGCGGCACAACGATCCTTGAAAGTGATGCCAGCTGCCCTTTGTGGATTGCAAACAAGGCGTTTGAACGTCCCGGGGAGCTTTGCGTCCAGAATATCGTTGCGGAAGGCGTCGATTCCGGGCCGCCGCAGTGGTTCACCATGGCGCGAACGGTCGAGGGTAGCGGTGCAGCTGGAGAGGCGCGTTTTGTGGTCGTGCTAGGGCTGGAAGCTCGTCTGGCGGGTGATTTGGCGCAGAGCAGAGGTGTCAATCTCGGCGAGGCTGAAGCCCAGCCAGTCGGGCTTGGCTGTGCCCGGTGTCACCGGCCTGCTTGCCGCCAAAGATCGCTTCCGCCGCGCGGCGCCCATCTGCAATTCGACAATATTGTTCGCGGTGTGACGCCATTCCAGTTCGGGAGAGATTGATAAATGGCGTGGTAACAGGCCAAGTCAATTCTGGATTAACCGCTACAAATGGCGGATTTCTGCGGAAAAACCTGATTGTGTAAAGTTTACCGACATTTCATATCTTCGCCTTAAGGCCGGATGTTCAACAAAGGACAACCGGACCGGAAAACATGATCCGCCTATTCAAACACTACATTCCCAATGCGGTGATGTTGTTGGCCCTGCTCGATCTTGCTTTGCTATTGCTTGCAGGCGAGCTGGCATGGATCATCCGCGCCTCTCAAATCGGCAGTATACCGGGATCCATGGCATCGAGAGCTATGCCGCTTGGGGCGTTCGTGATCATCGTGTGGGTCGCAATGGTATCGGTCGGAGTTTATGGCAGCGATGCCTTGCGTTCAATGCGTTTCGCCTGTGCCCGATTGCTCGTAGCTATCAGCCTTGGCATTATAGCGCTTTCCTTCATCGACTTTATCATACCGGGTTCGACATTCTGGCGCTCGACCTTGCTTTACGCGATGGCACTCGCGGTTGTGGCTTTGATCTTCAACCGGGCCTTGATGGGCACCCTGCTGGGTAATGCGGCGTTCCGGCGCCGGGTTCTGGTTCTCGGGGCGGGCAATCGCGCAATGCGCCTGAAAAAGCTCAGCGATGATCCCGGTGCCGGGTTCTCGATCATTTCCTATGTCGGGATGAATGAAGGCGAACAAGTCGTGGAGGAAGCGATTGCCCGCGGTGCCATTCACGATCTTGGGCAGTTCGTTGACAATCTGGGCGCGAGCGAGGTTGTTCTTGCTCTGGAGGAGCGGCGCAATTCGCTTCCGCTCAAAGATTTGCTGCGCATGAAAACAATGGGTGTGCACATCAATGATTTCAGCAGCTTTGTCGAACGCGAAACCGGGCGCGTGGATCTGGATTCTGTCAATCCAAGCTGGCTGATCTTTTCTGACGGTTTCTCTTCTGGCCGTGCTTTCTCGAGCGCGGCTAAACGTATTTTCGATATTGCGGCCAGCTCTTTGCTGCTCCTGATAACATTCCCGATTATCGCGTTGTTCGCGGTTCTGGTCAAACTGGACAGCAAAGGGCCGGCTTTCTTTCGCCAGCCGCGGGTGGGTCTCTATGGCCAGCATTTCGACGTCATCAAGCTGCGTTCGATGCGCACGGATGCAGAGAAAGACGGCGTAAAATGGGCAGAGGAAAACGATCCGCGTATCACGCGCCTTGGCCGTTTCATTCGTAAAGTCCGGATTGATGAATTGCCCCAGACATGGAGCGTCTTGAAAGGCGAGATGAGCTTTGTAGGGCCGCGTCCGGAAGTCCCGAAATTCGTCGGTGATCTGGAGCAGAAGCTTCCCTATTACGCTGAACGCCACATGGTGAAACCCGGAATTACCGGGTGGGCGCAGATCAACTATCCTTATGGCGCGTCGATAGAAGATGCCCGGCACAAGCTGGAATACGACCTGTATTACGCGAAGAACTACACGCCGTTTCTTGATCTGCTGATTTTGCTCCAGACATTGCGCGTCGTCCTCTGGCCAGAGGGCGCACGCTGATGGGTACCTGGGTTGAAGCCTGGATTATTGCCGGTTTCGCGCTCTATCTCAGCGGCGCGGCAGTAGCAGCCTTCGGAGCAATCTGGATTGCTTCGCGGGGAGACAAAGATCGCCCGGATCGCAACGCTGTGGTCGCGGCACTCGCTGTCACTTCCATGTGGTGTGTGATGGTTGCCGCATTCGGGCCAAAATCCCCGGTGGCCGGAATTGCAGAAGTTGTCCGCAATCTTGGATGGATTCTCGTCGTCTATCGTTTGTTCGCGAATGATGGTCGCCACCAGACACTGGCGCCAATCCGCCCTGTTGTCATGGCGCTGGCGTTTGTCGAAGCGCTGCAGATAGTGTTGATTGTGGTCGAGATGCGCTTTGCGGTTACGGACGAGCTTAAAGCGCTGGTGTTTCAGGTATGCGTGATGTTTCGCTTGCTTGTTGCGGTCGGTGTGCTGGTGCTCCTGCACAACTTGTATGTCGGGGCGTCGCAGAGCGTACGGCCGATACTGCGCTGGACGGCAGCAGCGCTTGCCGCAATGTGGGCATTCGACCTCAACTTCTTCACCGTGGCTTATCTGGGCGGAGAATTGCCGCTGGAACTGGTTACCGCACGCGGTCTGGTTATTGCATCCATGGTCATTCCTCTGGCTATCGGATCCAAGCGCAGCGCGGCGTCGATCAGGCTTAGGCCTTCACGCAGTGTCGCATTCCAGACGCTATCGCTGCTCGTCATCGGGGCATATCTGCTGCTGATGGTCGGGATCGCGCAATCGCTGGCGATGCTGGGCGGTGATGTCGGCCGCTTGACGCAGGTCGGCTTTACGGTCTTTGCCACGGTGTTGGCGCTATTGTGGTTGCCATCGCACCGTTTGCGAGGCTGGGTCCGCGTCACGGCCGTGAAGCATCTGTTCCAGCACCGTTATGATTACCGCGCAGAATGGCTGCGCTTTACACGGACCATCGCCAAAGGCGGCTCCAGCGATCACACATTCGAAGAACGCGTCATTCAGGCTGTTGCGGATATTACCGATAGCCCGTCGGGTCTGTTGCTGCTCACCGATGATAATGGTGACCTTGAGCTTGCCTCACGCTGGTCGTGGAAGAACATTGAAGTACCGGCAGATCCGATTCCCGATGAACTGGCTTCATTGTTCGAGAAGCAAGGCTTCATCCTCGATGTGGATGACGTTCGTGCTGGCAAGGACCAGCACGGCGAGGGTGCGCATCTGCCAGACTGGTTGCGCGAAGCGCCCGATGCCTGGGCGATGATACCCTTACTTCACTTCGACAAGCTGGTTGGTGTTGTGGTGCTGGCGCGGCCCGCCGATCCGCGAAACCTTGATTGGGAAGATTTCGATCTGATGCGTGTGGTTGGCCAGCAATTGGCCAGTTATCTCGCGGAGCAAGCGGGGCAGCAGGCTCTGCTCGAATCCGCTCGGTTTGACGAATTCAATCGCCGTATCGCGTTCGTGATGCATGACATCAAGAACCTCGCAAGCCAGATGTCCCTGCTTGCGCGCAATGCTGAAAAGCACGCCGAAAAACCTGAATTCCGCGCCGATATGCTGGTCACTCTAAAAAACAGCGCCGACAAGTTGAACGGCTTGCTGGCGCGGTTGAACCGCTACGGTGCGAACGGTTCCGAGAAACGCGAGCCGTTTCAGCTTCTCGGTGTCGTCGAGAAGGTTGCGGCTCAATATGCTGACATTCACCCGGTTACTCTTGTTCAGCGAGAAATGGCGGAAGTCACCGGCGATGCCGAAGCGCTTGAACAGGCGCTGGTCCATTTGGTCCAGAACGCCATCGATGCAACAGACACCGAAGCACCCGTATGCTTGTCGGTACTCAACGACGGCTTGCGTGCCGAAGTTGAAATACTCGATTCCGGTTCAGGTATGACGGCCGAATTTGTCCGCGACGGCCTGTTCAAACCATTCGTTTCGTCAAAAAATGCCGGTTTCGGCATTGGTGCATTCGAAGCGCGGGAAATGATCCGGGCTATGGGCGGCCGGCTTGATGTCGATTCCCGTGAAGGCCTTGGCACACGTTTCACAGTTTCCATTCCGCTTGCCGCAGTCGCCCGATATGTTGGCGATGCGCGCAATCCATCTACCGCAGAGGTCGCATAATGGCGCAAGACAAATCCCCTCCGCTTCCAAAACTTCTCGTTGTCGAGGATGATGAAGGTCTGCAGGCCCAGCTAAAATGGGCCTATGAAGATTTTGATGTCACTATCGCCGGTGACCGTGAGAGCGCCTTGGCTGCCTTACGGTCGGAAGAGCCTGCCGTGGTTACGCTTGACCTAGGCTTGCCACCTGATCCGGATGGCACGACGGAAGGCTTTGCCGTCCTCGATGCAATCATGGCACTGCGTCCGGAAACAAAGGTCATCGTGGCGTCGGGCCATGGTGCCCGCGAAAGTGCGCTGAAAGCTATCGAACATGGCGCTTATGATTTCTACCAGAAACCCGTCGATATCGAAGCACTGGGACTGATCGTTCGCCGTGCGCTCAACCTTTCGCGGATAGAGGAAGAGAACCGTCGTCTAGCCGGGCAAGTCGGCGAGGAAAAAACCGTTTTGGGCGGGTTGATTACGGCGGCACCTGAAATGGTCAAAGTTGCGCGGACAATCGAGCGCGTGGCCAATGCGAACGTGTCTGTCATGCTGCTGGGGGCCAGCGGAACAGGCAAGGAACTGCTTGCTCGCGGCGTGCATGATTCCAGCGACCGCAAGGATGGTGCATTCGTGGCAATCAACTGCGCTGCAATTCCGGAAAACCTTCTCGAAAGCGAACTGTTTGGTCACGAAAAGGGTGCTTTTACAGGAGCTGTCAAAACGACCGAGGGTAAAATCGAGCAAGCCCATGGCGGTACGCTCTTCCTCGATGAAGTGGGCGATATACCTCTGCCACTTCAGGTGAAACTGCTGCGTTTCCTGCAAGAACGCACTATCGAGCGAATTGGTGGCCGCAAACCCATCGCGGTTGATACGCGTATCGTGTGTGCGACACACCAGGATCTGGAAACGATGATCGCCGATGGTGGTTTCCGTGAAGATCTTTTCTACCGGCTTGCAGAGATCGTCGTGAAAATCCCGACTCTTGCTGAGCGTCCCGGTGACGCGACGCTGTTGGCCAAAGCCTTCCTTAACCGCTTCGCCAGCGAAATGAATCCGCAGGTCAAAGGCTTCGCATCCGACGCGTTGGCTGCGATTGATGGCTGGAACTGGCCTGGTAACGTCCGTGAACTTGAGAACCGCGTGAAGCGTGCGGTGATTATGGCGGACGGGAAGATGGTCGGTGCAGGCGATCTTGATCTGGAAAGCGGTGATGAAGAATCGCCTGAAGTCCTGAACCTCAAAAGCGCCCGTGAACAGACCGACCGTAAGGTCATTCGTCATGCATTGGCACGCAGTGAAGGCAATATTTCCAGCACAGCAAAGCTGCTCGGGATCAGTCGCCCCACCTTGTATGATTTACTCAAGCAGTATGATCTTCAGACGTGACATAGGCATCTGGCGGGCGGCACTGGCCGGTCTTGTGCTGACACTGTCAGCCTGCGGCGATCCGCAAGAGGATCTCGCGCCGGTTGACCGTGCACGCGCTGCATTGATGGCTGGTGATGCAGTGCAAGCAGAAGTTATCCTTAAAGACGCTCTGGCTGCAGGTGGACAGCGCGAGGACCTTGCTGCCTTTCTGGGCGAAGCGGAGCTGAAACAAGGCCAGCTTGCAGAAGCGCGTGAGTGGCTGGGAGAGGGTAACTTCTCCGAGGAAACGCGCAGCCACGGTTTTCATATGCTGGCGCGTCTGGAAATGGACGAGGGGAACCTTCCGGCGGCGGGTGAGGCTTTTGACAAAGCCTTGGCTATCAATCGTGAAAATGCTGCGCTGTGGGTCGATATTGCCCGCTTGCGCTATCGCGGCGGCGAGCAGGTTCAGGCGGTCGAGGCAAGTGTCTATGCCGTAGAAATCGATCCGGACAATCCGCAGGCACTTCAGTATCGGGCACAGCTGGTGCGCGATTCTCAAGGGATGCTGGCGTCTCTGGAATGGTTCGAGCGGGCCTTGGCGGTCGATCCGGAAAATACCGATTTGCTATACGATTATGCTGCAACACTCGGCGAACTGGGCAGGGCGCATGATATGCTTGCGGTGGTTCGCGATATTGCAACCATCGATCCGGGCAATCGCCGGATATATTATTTGCAGGCCGTGCTGGCAGCACGGGCGGAGAAGTATGAGCTAGCAAGATCATTGCTGTTACGAGCTAGTAAGGCAGTGCAGGAAATGCCGGCTGCGATGTTGCTATCGGGTGTGATCGATATCGAGAACGGAAACTATGCCAGTGCGGCCCAGACGCTAGAGCGTCTGGCTGCGGAGCAGCCCGACAATCGACGGGTCCGTGAACTTCTGGCCCGTGCATTGTCCCTAGGCGGCAATGACGAAGAATTGGTCTATCTGTTCGAGAAGGATGCGCGCCATCCGGTAAGTTCGGTGTATTTGAAAACGCTGGTTGGCCGCGCGCTTGAAGCCATGGATCAAAGGGAAAAGGCGGCCTATTTCCTCGATGAGGTTGCCAAGCCTGTTTCCGGCAATCTCATAGTTATCCCGGCAGGAACCGATCTGGATGTAGCAGAAGCGCGTGGGTCGGAGCGCGGCGTGGATGCATTGCAGCTTGTGCGTGCGAGAATTTCAGGCGGGTCTCCAAGGTCCGCGACAAGTGCTGTCGAACCATTCCTGAGCCGGTTTGAAGGTTCCGCTGATGCATTGTCGCTTGCAGGCGATGCCGCATTTGCAGATCGACGGTTCAAGCTGGCAATTAAACGATATGAAAAAGCTTCTTCGGTCCGGCGTCCGTGGATCATGAGCCGCAAACTGATGAAGGCCTATGCCGCATCGGGTGATGAGCTTGCAGCGACCGGTTTGTTGGCCGACTACTTTACCGGTGATCCGGCGAATGTGGAGGCTGCGAGCGAGTTGGCCCGCATTGCCATTGCCAATAATGATTGGGACGGCGCAGCGACATTTCTGGACCATGCCCTTACCAATGGCGCGTATCGTGACCCTTACCTTCTGGTGATACGGGCCAAGGTGGCTTTGGAACTTGGCGACACGGCCACAGCATTGGAGGCAGCGGATGCCGCTTATGCAATCATGCCCATGAGTCGCGAAGCGACTGAAGCACTTGCCTTGTCTTATCGCGCGATTGGCGATCATGATGACTATGCCGAAGTGCTCGAGAAAAAGATGAAGAAACTTCCGCCAGGATGAGCCTGAAACATTGGACTTGCACGCACAGGTGCAGTTAGACGCGGTGCGCAATGCTCGCAGCGCTTTCCCGAATTGATATCATGATCAGGATGCTGGCGCTTGCCGTGTTGCTGGCCAGTATAGTTCCGGCAACCGGTGACGCGCGGCCGATTGCGCAAACCATATCCAATATCGGTATTTTCCTGCTGTTCTTCCTGAACGGGGTGCGGCTTTCGCGGGCGGAAATTGTGAAGGGGATGGGGAACGCCCGTTTTCTGATCGCAATCACTGTGTGGTGTTACGGAATGATGTCGCTGGCGGGGCTGGCGTTATATTGGCTGGGCGCGCATGTCCTGCCGCCACTGGTGGCGCTGGGCATGCTGTTTCTGGGAACGCTGCCATCGACTGTGCAATCGGCAGCCGCTTACACCTCCATGGCAAGGGGGAATGTAGCATCATCAGTGGTGACCGCGGCGCTGCTCAATATTCTCGGCGTTTTTATCGCAGCACCGATATTCGCTTGGCTCAGTGGCGGTGCTTTTGTGGAACTCGGGCTGGACGGCCTTACAAAATTGTTCCTGATCCTGATCCTGCCATTCGCTTTGGGTCAGCTCTTACAAAACCGGCTCAGCGGATGGCTTGCGACACGAAAATCGCTGATTGGCTGGATGGACCGGACGGCCATTTCCATTGCGGTCTATGTCGCGTTTTCGGGCGCGGTTGAACAGGATTTCTGGGGCAAGCTGGATATTGCGGGCTGGGGCTGGGTGATGGCCTTGCTCTGCGCGCTGCTTGTGTTCGCATATGCAGGTTCCTGGGCCCTTTCGGGGCTCCTCAGGCTCGATTATGCAGACCGCATATCCTTCATGTTCGCAGGCGCCCATAAGAGCGTCGCCACGGGCGCGCCGCTGGCACTGGTGATGTTTTCGCCCGAAGTGGCCGGGCTGATCCTTGTGCCGCTACTGATCTATCACTTGCTGCAACTGGTGGTCTCGGCACCCATTGCGAACCGTCTGGCTGCTAGGCAGGATTAGCGTTTGCCTCTTTGCGATTGTGGCGGATCGACCACCACAGCGACAGACCGATCAATGTTGCGCCGATCAGCCCGGTGAATGTTTCGGGAATATGGAAAACTGCCGAGACCAGCATAATCACACCCAGCACAATAATCGCCCAGAATGCCCCATGTTCGAGATAGCGATATTCCGACAAGGTGCCTTGTTTGACCAGATGAATGGTCATGGAGCGGACAAACATTGCGCCGACAGAAAGGCCTAGTGCAATCACGACCATATTGTTCGATAGCGCGAAGGCCCCGATTACTCCGTCAAAGCTGAAGGATGCATCGAGTACTTCAAGATAGAGGAAGCCGCCGAGCCCTGATCGGACGATTTCGCCGGAGGCCTTTTTTGCCGCTTCGCGTTGTTCGATGATCGCGCCAATGGCGTTGACGCCGATATAGGTGACAAGGCCCAGAATGCCTGCCGTCAGGAAGGTGTTGGCATCCCCTGCGGGCAGGGCGGTTGAAATGCCGTAGACCAGCAGCAAGACCATGCCGATTTCGACTGCCGGAACACTGGAAAAACGTGAAATGCCGCGTTCTATGGCCCCGATCCAGTGCACATCCTTGTCGGCGTCAAAAAAGAAGGTCAGGCCGACCATAGCCAGGAACGCCCCGCCAAACCCTGCAATGCCGATATGCGCGCCGGATACGATCCGCTCATATTCCTGCGGGTCATCAAGTGACAGACGCACGGCCTCGACTGGGCCAATATTCGCTGCAATGGCAACAATCGCGATCGGAAAGACGATCCGCATCCCGAAGACTGCGATAAGTATACCCCAGGTCAGAAAACGCCTCTGCCAGACAGGGTCCATATCTCGAAGGACAGTGGCGTTGACGACGGCGTTGTCGAAACTGAGCGAGACTTCGAGGATCGAGAGGACCACGACAATCCATAGAATGCTCAGCGTTGCTACAACCGAGCCCGTGCTCGCCCAGCCATACCAGACCGCCAGAAGCATACAGATCGCCGTGAATACGAGCGAGAAGGTGTAATGGCGCAGCAAAGTTGCCATGAAGTGCCTCTTTCGGGACCTGATAGTGTCGGGATTTATGTCTTGGGTTGGTAAGTCTGCGCTTCGCCGGGGAAGCTGCGGTCCCGTACTTCCTGGGCGTAGGTTTGCACAGTCTTTTCGATCATGCCCGCGATATCGTCATACTTTTTCACGAACCGCGGTACACGCTCGAACATGCCGAGCATGTCTTCTGTCACCAACACCTGACCATCGCATTGGGCAGATGCGCCTATCCCGATGGTCGGGCACGAAACAGCTTTGGTTGCTTCGATAGCGATAGGTTCGACCACGCCTTCGATCACGACGGCGAATGCACCCGCTGCGTCCAGCGCCTTGGCGTCGGTCACGATCTTGTCGGCTTCGCTGTCGCTGCGTCCGCGCGCCATATAACCGCCCAGCACGTTGACCGCTTGCGGCGTCAGACCGACGTGACCCATCACTGGGATGCCGCGCTTGTTAAGGAACTCGACCGTTTCCGCCATCGCCTCGCCGCCTTCCAGTTTGACTGCGGCAGCTCCGGTTTCTTTTAGAAGATAGGAAGCACTTTCGAATGCCTGCTCCTTCGATGCCTCGTATGACCCGAACGGCATATCGACGACCACAACAGAGTGATAAGAACCGCGCACCACAGCTGCTCCGTGATTTGCCATCATCTCCAGTGTGACAGGAATTGTGGAGGGCAGGCCGTATATGACTTGCCCCAGCGAGTCCCCGACCAAGAGCATATCGCAATGCGCATCAAGCAGTTGCGCCTGCCGCGCCGTATAGGCGGTCAGCATGACCAAGGGTTCTTCAGTAACGCCATCCTTCTTGCGGCGGCGGATTTTGGGAACCGTCAGGCGCTTCATTGGCGCGGGCGTGGGCGTGGCGCGGCTAGTCGATGTATCGAGCTGGAATGTAGTAGACATGGTTGCCGCTTCTAGCGGTGTGGTGGATTTGCGCAAATCCTGTCTCGACTAAGGCGCAAAATCATTGCACAAGCTGCCGCGTAAAAACGCAAATATGCGTTATGAGAGGATTTTGACGTCATGGCAGCAGCCCCCGGTTCGAAACGCGATGGTTGGTCTTCGCGCTCCGCATTTATTCTTGCCGCAGTCGGTTCGGCTGTCGGCCTTGGCAATATGTGGAGGTTTCCCGCAGAAGCAGGAGCGAATGGTGGCGGTGCTTTTGTGCTCTTCTACATCTTTTGTGTCGCTCTGATCGGTCTGCCTATCCTGCTGTCGGAAACGCTGATTGGTCGGCATGGTCAGGCGTCCGCCCCTGAAAGTGTTCGCAAGATTGCAGCGGAATCCGGCAGGTCCTCACATTGGGATACCCTTGCATCGTTCGGTGTACTGGGCGCGTTTCTGGTGCTGAGCTTCTACTGCGTCGTCGGTGGATGGGTGCTCTATTACATCGGCGTATTTGCGCAGGATCTGTTTACTACAGGTTTGACCGGTGGCGCGTTCCAAGGCCGCCCCGCCGGAGATATCGAGGCTCTGCTGCCCGGCTTGTTTGGCGACGGAACCTTGATGGTCGGCCTTCATGTGGCCTTTATTGCGATCACTTTCTACTTCGTGTCACGCGGTGTCTCGAGCGGGATCGAATGGGTCGCGACCTGGCTGATGCCGGCCTTCTTCGTTCTATTTCTGGCAATCACGGTTTATGGCGCATTCACAGGCGCATTCAGCGAAGCACTGTCTTATCTCTTCACCTTCGATGCCTCGAAGCTGACAGGACAGGTGATGCTCGCAGCGGTTGGGCAAGCGTTCTTCTCGCTGTCGTTGGGTGTCGCGGGAATGATGACGTATGGAGCATATGTAGGCCGCGATGTGAACTTGGCAGGGACTTCGGGTATCATCGCAGGCGCTGATACCGCCGTGGCTTTGCTGGCCGGCCTGTGCATTTTCCCGATTGTTTTCGCTGCCGGGCTCGAACCCAATGGCGGTCCGGGCCTGATGTTCCAGACTTTGCCTATCGGTTTTCAGAGCATGCCTATCGGCTCTTTAGTCGGCCTGCTGTTCTTTATCATGGTGTTCTTTGCTGCCCTGACCAGCTCGGTGTCTTTGATGGA